>JACDBZ010000101.1 GCA_013694645.1 Chloroflexota bacterium | reverse complement strand
CCACTATCCTGAGGAGGTGGGGATTTTTCGGAGGCCGATCAGCCTGCTTCTGGCGCTGACGATATCGGCCTGCACGCTACCCCCTCTCGAGTCGTCTCCGCCGAGACCGTCGCCCACACCATCGTTTGCCCCGACCGCTTCTCCCAGCGCGGTCCCGACCCGGTCGCCGACCGCGTCGCCGACCCCGCGAGCGGCCGTTCCGGACTTCGGAGCCGGGGAGATCGTACTCACCACGATCGATGGGTTGCGGGTTCGCAATTTGCCCGGGGTGGACCGGCCGGTGATCACCGGGCTCCTGCCTCTCGCCTTCGAGGCCCGAGTGGTGATGGGTCCAATGTCGGTGGACGACATCGGCTGGTATCTCGTCGCCGATGCGGACCAGCGCGAGCCCGATTTCGTCGAGGGCTGGGTGGCGGCTGGAGCCGCGCCAGACCCTCTCCTCAGCTCAACGGGGCGGATCGACGAACAATCACCGTATGCGGCCTCCATGGATCAGACGGGGAATGCAGAGCAGGGCCCGATCGAAATCGACGAGGGCGCGCATGCCGTTCGCTGGATCGCACTTGATCCGGAGCGGACACGATGCTCGTTCGCGGTCTCGTTCACACCCGCCGGCAGCAGCGATGCCATACCGGCCATTCGCGCCACGATCGGGACCGGGATCGATCGCGGCACCCTTCAGCCGCAGTCTTTCGCCGCGCTGAACCTCAGCGGTCCCGTGTTCGCCAGCGTGACGTCGGACTGTGCGTGGGCACTCGTGATCGTTCGCATCGCGCCGGGGGCCTCGCGGGAGTCGTCGCCGTCCGCCTCCCCTTAGCGTGCGGCGCCTGCAAGCGATTCGTTCACGGTGTCGTCGTCCGGATCATAGAGAATGCAAATGAACGAACGGTCACTGGAACCCCAGGACTCTTCCGATGGGCTGATCATGGATCCGTAGATCTCGGACGTTGCGTACGGAGCACCCACAAACGGCTCGAACTCGGGCTCACAGACCTGGAGGAATATCGACTCGAGCTCGGAGTCGGCCGGGTAGGTACCGTCACCCTCATATGTCGCGAGCGCGAACACCTCGTACTCGTGCGCCTGCGTACACGGGACACCGTCAACGTCACTGATCTCGGCCTCCTCACCGCCGTTGAAGCAGTCGCCCTCGCGCAGCTCGTCGACCGAAACGTTGCCGGCCGACGCCAATGACCCGTCGTCGTCCCGGCGCGCAGTGGTCAGGTACCCGACGGCAAGCGCGACGATCAGCACCGGGATCCACCAGTACCGAAGCCATCGGCGCCATCCCGGGTTCGCCGGGACATCCGCTGCGCCGTCCTGCGACGCCCACGTCGTCTGATCGGCAGGCGTCGACTCAGCGCCGCGAATCAGGCCGCAGCGCTGGCAAACGGCATCGGTTTCGTTGTTGTCTGCGAAGCAGCGCTTGCAGACCCATCGTTCGCTCATGACGAGACCGTAGCCGATCGAGCCCGCCGCTCGCGCGAGTACGTTCGGACGAATTGCTCCTGGGCCCGGGTCTCGACCGCCATCGGATGCCGTACCTCCCGCACGCGGGCAATCGCCGCATCCGCCTCCCACCCGGCCGCCACCAGCGCGCAGGCGACCACCGTCCCGGTGCGGCCCACGCCGCCCATGCAGGCGACTGCCGCATCCGCAGCCGTCCTGGCCTCCGAGATTGACATGAGGATGGCGTCCATCTCGGTCACGCTGCCAGGCGGACAGCCATCCGCAAGTGGGTACCGATCGACCACGATGTCAAACGCGGCCGCGCGGCGCACGAGCCCCGCATCGCCCCAGCGGACGAGCTCCTCGTCGGCGATGAGGAGGACGAGTCGAGTGACCCCGGCCTCACGCAGCGCGGCGAGATCCGCGTCCAGGTCTGCCCGATAGACTCGACCGGGATAGCGCATCGAGGGTCCGTGCTTCCCGGGCAGAACCGTCATGCCGATCCGTCCCGCACGCCCGTCCGCCAGGTCGGATGCCGGGAGCCAATCAACTCGCGGCGGCGCATCCATGTCCAGGCCCGGCATCTAGTTCAGCTGACCGTTGCCGCGCGAACAGAAATGGCCCTGTGGGTCCAACGGCTGGCCGCAGAATGGACAGGCCGGACGGCCCGACCCGACAAGGGCCTGGGCGCGCCGCACGAATGCTCGCGCCGCAGGAGCGTCGATTCGGATGCGAAGCAGATCCGGACCCTGTTCGGCATCGTCGGGCAGCTCCGCATATTCGCCATCCTCGGTCGGTGTCTGCGCCTCGATCACGACGCCGGCGTTGCTCGCGTCCCAGGCCAGCGCCATGGCCCCCACACGAAAGAGCTCGACGACCGGTTCCTCGAGCGGAAGCTCATCGACGGTGTCGACGTCCAGCGGCGCCTCGACCGCATCGAGCAGGTCGTCGAGCCGGCGAGCGAGCGCGGCGACCTGGGCCTTCTCCAGTCCGACGCTGATCAATGCGCCGCCCTTGCGGGCCTGGAGGAAGAAGGCTCGGTTGCCGGGCTCACCGAGCGTTCCGGCGAGGAAACGATCCGGCCCATCCACGATGAAGAGTCGCCGTGTCATCGAGCTCATCGTAGCGCGTGCCGACCCGGTACAGTTCTGGTGCTCATGAGCACCATGGCCGTCTGGAATGTGACCTGATCGATGCGACAGCGGTTCCGACCTCTTCGCGCGCGCGTGATGGCTCGTCGCCCGGATGGTGACGGCGGATTCGCTCTCTCGCCGAGAGCGCGGTGGATCGGAGGATGGATTGCCGCCGTCCTCCTGATCGCCGCAATCGCCCTCGCATTTCGGCTCCTGGGTGGCAACGGCGACGGGACCGTGGTGGACCCCTCGGCGTCGGCTTCGAGCGTGTCAGGGCCGACGCGCATCATGTTCGGAACGGCACTCGACCCGGTCACGGGCGAGGTGGCGGCGGATTCGCGAACCGAGAGATTTGGCGAGACCGATGCCTTTGTCTACTCAGCTCTGCCGGGAGGGACTGTGCCGGAGGCTGTCTACGTCGAAGTCCGGCTCATCGCGGGCGAGTCAAACGACCCCGTCCAGGCGCCGGTCGATGCGCAGGCACTGCCAAATCCCGAGGTGATCGCTTTCAGCGTCCCGGCCAGCGCGCTGCTGGCGGCATTCGGACCGGGTGAGTACCTGATGCTCATCTACGCGGATCCTGCCGATGATCCGATCGCCGAGGGAACATTCACGCTGATTGGGCCGGTGGCCAGCCCGGTCGCAAGTCCGTAGGGACGAGAAAGGGATCGGAGACGTGCCCCATCTCCGATCCCACGTGGCAAGTCGGCGTGCCCTACCGACTCGTCTGCGCGCAGCCTACGGTCACCGGACCGCACCTGTCAACACTCAATTGACCGCAAGGGCCTCGCTGCTGAGCTCGTAGGCACCGCGGTGATCACCGGCATCGGCGCGAAGGTCCGCCCATTCGCGCAGAATCTCGCGGAGTCGATGCGGCACGCGACTCGACCGCGCGACCGTGGCCGCTTCCGCGAACTGCGCCTCCGACTCAGCCACCTGACCTCCGACACGCATGGCCCGCGCTGCGGTGACCATCGCGGCAAGGCCGGCGAGCTGATTTCCGCTGCGCTCCGCGTATGCACGCGCCTCGGCAGCCAACCGAAGGGCCTCCGCCGGATCGCCGGACGCGAGGGCGACCTGGGCCTCGGTATCGGCGACCGCTGCCATCCAGCGCTCGTCACCGGTCGTTTCGATCTGCATCCGGGCGTCGCTCGCCAGCTCTCGCGCGCGCTCGACCTGGCCAGTCGCCAGGTAGGCAAGCGCGAGATCATTCTCGATGCGGGCCGACTCGAAGATGGCGCCAGCGGCGCGATAGAGCGCCATCCCCTGCGTCCCGGCGCGAATGGCGGCCTCAAAATCGCCGACCTCTCGATATCCGATCGCCAGATTGAAGAGGAAGGCCGCCCGGCGCCGATCATCGAGATCCGCAGCCTGACCACGCGCCTCTTCGAGGTAAGCCAGTGCTCGCGGGGCCTGGCCGGCACGCGACTCGACCGCCGCCAATGATGTGAGAAGGCGCATCTCGAAGTCGGGCTCGACGTTCAGGCCGGCCCGAACCTGCTCCAGCAGGGCGGTCAACAGGCTTCGCGCATCGGGCTCGTTGTCCGACTGATAGAGGCCATACGCGAGCCAATAGCGGGCAAGCGCCGCATCCGCCACTCGCGAAGCCAGGCCGTAGAGGCGAGCGGCCTCGGTGGCGGCCGCGATCGTCTCCTTGCCGCGATCGAGGCGCGCCAGGGCCTCGGCCAGGCCGCGCAGGAGATCGGCGCGCGAACTCTCGTCCGGCGAATCCGCGAGAAGGGCGCTGTAGCCGTCGGCAGCCGCCTGCCACTCGCCGGAGGCGAGCTGCATGTCGACTTCGAGGCGAGTCCACACCGGATGGGCCTCATCGATGAAGTGGCTCGGCGGCAGATTCAGCCGAAGGGCGATGTGGTTGAGCGCGACCATCGACGGGCGCGCGATGCCGGTCTCGAGCGCACTGACATATGCCTTGGTATAGCGATCTCCGGCGAGCTGCTGCTGCGTGAACCCGGCGCGATGTCGAGCCTCACGAATGCGCTGGCCGATTCGATGGGCAAGCTCGCGATCCCTCTCGGTGGCGCGTGCGCTGGTCTTGGTCCGTGGCATTCGCGGAGTCTACACCCATTGGCAAGCCGTACTTGACCTCGGTGTGCCCCAATCGTACTGCCGCAATCGGCACCACCGGGACGTACGGGGCATTGCCCGCTCGGTCTCCTCGGGCGGAGGGTGTTGTGGCACGGCTCACCGATGGATGGGCGACCGCAACTGGCAAGGAGAACATCAATGCGAACCAAGCGAATCATGCGCTCGCTCATGGTCGCCGGAACGGCGGCGGCGCTGAGCATCCTCAGCCTCGTCACGACCGTCATGGCGGTCACCGGAGGCGGCGACTTCCCGCGGTAGAGCGGATTCCTTAGCGGCTGGCCATCGGTGGCCAGTCAGCGATCGAACCCCTAGTGCCCGTGCTGGTAGTAGGGGTTTTCGCCTGCCTCATGGTCGGTGACATCGACGATGGCGGTGACAGCGGGCACCGCTTTGCGGACGGCGGTCTCAACCCCTTGCTTCAGGGTCACGTTGACCGCTGAGCAACCTTGGCAGCCTCCCCCGAAGCGCATGTAGGCCGTTCCGTCCTTCACATCCACGAGCGTCACCTGGCCGCCATGTGAGCCGACGCCGGGGTTGATCTGCTGGTCGATGACCTCCTGGACCGCGCGTGCAATCGGGTCCTGCCACCCTTCGTTCGGATTATCGATGCGCAGGCCGCCACCGATGACGGCGGAATCGAGCTCGATCGTGGCCCCCGCCAGGTCGGAAGCGCTCGACGGGTCGAGGACGACGGTCAATCCGTCCGACTCGACCGACAGATCATCGGCTCCACGTTCGCGGGGATCCTCGAGGGCGATCTCATAGCGGAATTGGCGTCCCTCCTTGGCGAGCACGCGCACGCGCAGCATCGCGTCGGGAAATTCGTTGAAGGTGCGGACGCCATCGATCTTGGTCCGGGCATCCTGGGTGATGGAGAGCAGGGGCTGGATCATCCCCACCATGGTAGCGCGACTTCGCCCACGGTGCCTCAGCCGAGGGGTGGAAGCGCCTGGGAATCGGTGAAGAGGGCGGCGAAAGGGTCACCGAACTCGTCGATTCGGGCGACGGCCTCGCTGATGGTCCAGCGATCGGGCCGCAGCTTCGGGTCCTCCAGCTCGTCCCAGCTGATCGGCATGCTGACCGGCGCGCCCGCCGACGGGCGAGGGCTGTACGGGGCGACCAGGGTCTTGTTGATGGCGTTCTGGGTGTAATCGAGCCGCGCCTTGCCTCCGCGACTCCGCTTCGACCACTCCCAGCTCACGAGATCGGGCACCGTGGCACCGATCGCGCGAGAGAGTCCCTCGACCCAATCTCGTGTGTCAGCGAAGCTCGGACCATGATCGATCCGGATCCAGACCTGGATCCCCCGCTTTCCCGTCACCTTCGGATGGCCGCGCACGCCGAGATGGCTCAGGGCAGTCCGATACAGGCGCGCGATCGCGATAACCTCGTCCCACGTCGTGTCAGGTCCGGGATCGATGTCGATCAACGCATACGAAGGCCGGTCGGGAGCATCGGTCGGCGATGTCCACGGATGAAGCTCGACCGCCCCTTCCTGGGCAAGCCACAGCAGGGTGGCCGGCTCTGCCACGACGGGGTAGTCCTTGGAACCCTCAGCGCCATGGTCGTAGGTCCAGCGGCGGACCCAGGGCGGCGTGTGCTTTGGCAGATCCTTCTGCCAGAACCCCTTGGCCTCGACACCGTTCGGGAACCGCTGGACGGTCAGGCCGCGGTCCGCCAGGTACGGAACCAGCGTCGGCCCAACCGCGAGGTGATAGCGAAGGAGGTCGCGCTTGGTGATCGGTCCGGCGCTGCCTCGACCGGGAAAGAGCGCCTTGTCCAGGTTGGTGATCCGCAGCTCGCGACCGGCCACATGCCACATGCCCTCGCGCTCGATGGCATCGAGCGCGGCTACGGCGTCGTCGCCCGGCTTCTTCACCCGGTCATCATGCAGCTCCGCTTCGGCGGCGACCGTGATCCATGCGGTCTCGACCGGCCGCTCGCGCCGGACCGAGCCTGACCCCTTGCCGATCTCGAAACCCTTGTAGGACGCCTGGCGCAGCAGATTGTCGGCGGTCCAGTCCGCGAACTCGACCCGAATGACGAGCTTCGGCTCAACCCAGTGTGCGTCCTTCAGGCGAGGGACCGGCTCGAGAACCGATGCGTCCCGGGCGAGCCCATCCAGCAATGCGCGCAGCTCGCGACGAGTCCGCGTGTCGATTCCGCTGCCGACCTGCCCGGCGTGGGTCCAGCGATCCGCGGTTCGCACCGCGACGATGAGCGATCCGAGATCCCGATGCGTTCCGCGGCCCTCCAGCCACCCGACGACGACCACCTCCTGCTCGCGCCGCAGCTTGATCTTGAGCCAGCTGCGGGCCCGGCGCCCGGGCTCGTATGGCGACCGACGCAGCTTGGCAACGATGCCTTCGAGCTCCTGGCTGCGCGCCGCATCGATGAACGCGCGGCCGTCGCCCTCGACGTGGCTTGCGTATCGGACGAGCGGATGCGGGCGAAGGCGGGAGCGCAGCAGGCGCTTGCGCTCCTCCAGCGGTACCGACAGCAGCGAGCGACCATCGAGGTGGAGCAGGTCGAATACCTGATAGACGACCGGTGCGGGTGGCCCTGGACGCTTCGTGCCAGCCGCTCGGCCGGTGCGAATGCCGGTCCGGTCCTGGAGCAGGCTGAAGCTCGGCCGGCCATCGGCATCGAGCGCGACGACCTCACCGTCGACGATTGCCTCGCGAGCATCGATCCACGGCGCCGGCCCGGCAAGATCATGGAAATAGCGAGCGGCATCCTGCTGGTTGCGGGTCCAGAGCCTCGCCTGCCCGTCGCGCACCACCGCCTCGACGCGATAGCCGTCCCACTTGATCTCGAACAGCCAGTCCCGGTCATCGAACGCCCCGTCCGCCAGCGTCGCCCGCATGGGAGCGATGAATTCCGGCATGGCCTCCTCGCGCGCCGCCGAGAGATCGATCTCCTCCGATGGCCGTGGCGCATCGGCGAGGAAACGCGGCGCCACGCCATCACGCGTCTCGTCGTTGGTCCGGCCTGTCTTCACGCTGCGTGGGTGGTCTTCGGCGTCCCAGCCGGGAACGGCAGCCTCGTCGCGCTTGTGGATGAGCAGCCACCGCTCGCGATCGTCGTCGTTTCCCCCACCCCGGCCACCGGTGCGCACGATCGTGAAACGCCCGCGCACCTTCTCGCCGTGCAGCGTGAGCTTGATCTCACCATCGCGCAGGGCCCTCGCAGGATCTGGAGTCTCGGCCTCTGGCTCGTAGGTGCCCCAGTCCCAGACGATGACATCGCCCGCCCCGTATTGACGATCCGGGATCGCATCCTCGAAATCGAAGTACTCGACCGGATGGTCTTCCGTGCGCATCGCCAGCCGACGCGCGGACGGATCGAGCGTCGGACCCTTCGGCACCGCCCAGCTGACCAGCACGCCGCCGATCTCGAGACGCACGTCGTAATGCAGCGCGGTGGCCCGGTGACGCTGGATCGTGAAACGGCCGCCGGAATCGACCAGCTCGCCCGGGGCGGGCTCAGGGGTGGCGCCGAAGTCGCGCTTGCGACGGTACTCGTCGAGGGGCATCGAACTCAGTCCGGCAGGTCCAGGCCGCCAAGGGTGGCCACAACGGTCGATGCGCCCGCAGCACTCAGGGCCGCTTCATCGGCGGCTGAGCCTGCCAGCACGCCGATCGCGGGCATCCCGGCGGCACCGGCGGCACGCATGTCCCAGGTGGAATCCCCGACGTACCAGCAGCGTTCCGGGACCACTCCCAGCTCACGCGCCGCCAGGAGCAACAGATCTGGCGCCGGTTTGGCATGCTCGACCCGACTTCCGTCCACGATCCGGGGCTCCCCAGCCAGGCCGAGAGCAGCAATCGACGCTGCCACCTGCGCGCGTCGTGAGGACGTGGCAATCGCCCACGTCACGCCGCATTCCGTCAGACGACGCAGGAGCTGTCGCGCGCCCGGCAGCGGCTGCGGATCGACATTGAGCCCATCGAACAGCTCCCCGCTGCGACGATCGATTGCCTCGGCCGTCTCCTCGTCGATCTCGATGCCCGCGGCGGCCGCTCCCTCGCGGGCGAGGCGGCGGCCGTCGATGCCGATCATCGGCGCCAGCTGGCCCCGCGCCGAGAAGATCCCGAATTCGTCGAATACCGCGGACCAGGCGTCGATGCGCGCCGGGACCGTATCGACCAGCGTTCCGTCGAGGTCGAACAGGATCGCGTCAGGCGCTCGCAGTGACGGCAT
>JACDBZ010000097.1 GCA_013694645.1 Chloroflexota bacterium | reverse complement strand
ACATCGGCGAGCCCGGTGCGACGCGCTGCATCAACATGGTGCGGACCCACGAAGCCCGTGCCGATGATGCCGACGCGCAGGCGGTCGCTCACGTCCACCACGCGTCGGCGAGGGCGGGCTCGTTCGGCATCACGCTGCGCAGGAAAGCGACGCCTTTGGCGAAGCCCTCGTCGATGGAGAGCAGGGCGTCCTCGTGCTCAATCGACAGGACCCCCTCGTAGCCAGCCATCCGCAGCGCGGTGAGAATGCGCCGCCATTCGAGCTCGCCGTGTCCGTAGCCGACGGTGCGGAAGATCCAAGATCGGTTCGCCACGTCACGCATCGGGAGCGTATCGAGCACGCCGTTGAGCGTCGCATTGCGCGGATGGAGGGCGGTGTCCTTCGCGTGGGTGTGGAAGATGGCTCCCGCTCGGCCGAGCTCGGCAATGGCGAGCTCGACGTCGATCCCCTGCCAGAACAGGTGGCTCGGGTCCAGGTTGGCGCCGATCGACTCCCCGCACGCCTCGCGCAGCCGGAGCAATGTCCGCGGGTTGTAGACCACGAATCCAGGGTGCATCTCGAAGCCGAGCCTCACGCGGTGACGGGCGGCAAAGGCCGCCTGTTCCGTCCAGTAGGGCACGACCTTCTCGTCCCACTGCCATTCCAAAAGCTCGCCGAAGTCGTTCGGCCAAGCGCAGGTGACCCAGTTCGGGAAGCGCGCCTCGTCCGAGTCGCCGGGGCAGCCGCTGAACAGGTTGACCGTCTCGACCTCCAGCCGCTCGGCGAGCTCCACGGTCCGCGCGAAGACCGCGTGAGCCGCCTGCGCGACCGCTCGTTGCGGATGGAGCGGATTGCCGTGGCACGAGAGCGCGCTGATCTCGAGACCGCGCGAGGTGACCGCGTCGCGGAAGTCCCGCAGCTTGCCGTCGTCCGCCAGCAGTGCCTCGGTATCGCAGTGGGCATCGCCGGGATAGTTACCGGTCCCGATCTCGACGCAGTCGACACCGGCCTCGGCGATCCGGTCCAGCGCCGCCTCGAACGGACGATCGGCGAAAAGGACGGTGAAGACTCCGAGCTTCATGCGATCTCCCTCTTGGGTTGTGCCTGGAGGTGCCGCTTCTCATCGCGTGCGGATGGTCAAACGGCCAGGATGCTGAGAGGGCGTCGTCCGTCGAAGTGGGGTCCGACGCTCTTTCTGCTCTCAGTCATCGTCCGCCAGCCTACTCTGCGCCGAGACCTACCGCCGTCTCGACTGCCAGAGTCTGGTCGATCCGCAGGATCGATGGACGTCAGGGGAGCATGATGCGCTCCAGGGCGATCCAATGGAATGACGCCCGCGGTGCAGGTCCGCCCACATGATGTGGGCCCGCTACTCCTCGAGTCGGGACCCCTTGATGTCCGTTCCCATGGCGTGGTAGCCGCCGTCGACGTGGATCATCTCGCCTGATGTCATGCGCGCCCAGTCGGACATCAGGAAGCAGACCATCTGGCCGACCGGCGTGGCATCGGTCAGCGACCATTCCAATGGTGAACGGTCGAGCCAATGACCGGCAATCTGGTCGAATCCGGGGATGCTCTTGCCGGCAATCGTCCGGATCGGTCCTGCGGACACGGTGTTGACGCGGATCCCGTCCGGACCCAGGTCGCGCGCCAGGTAGCGCGTGATCGCCTCCAGCCCGGCCTTGGCCACCCCCATCCAGTCATAGATCGGCCACGCAAAGCGGCCGTCGAAGGTCAGCGAGACGAGGGAGCCACCACCGCGCTTACGCGCCGCCGCCATCGGCTCACGAAGCCCCACACCGAGCGCCTTGAGCGAATAGGCCGATGTCTGGAATGCGGTCGCGACGCTGTCCCACGGAGTGTTCACGAAATTCCCGCCCAGGGCGTCCGATGGAGCGAAGCCGATGGCGTGCACGACGCCATCAACGAACCCCCATCGGCTCATGAGGTCCTTTGACACCGCCTCGATGTGGCTCTCGTCATTGATGTCCAGCTCGAGGACATCGGGCGCGCCACCCGGCAGCTTCTTCGCCACTCGCTCCGTGAGGCTGCGCGCGCGCCCGAAGCTGGTGAGCACGATCTCGGCACCCGCCTCCTGGGCAACCCTGGCGACCGAGTACGCGATGCTGTCATCGGTGAGGACGCCGGTGACGAGGAGCTTCTTGCCTTCGAGGAGCATGCGAACCGGAGCCTCCATCGCTGCCTGGACCGATGCGCCTGCGGCGCTTCAGGCTCCAGATTGTACGCGCGGAATCGCCTCGATATGTCGGGACAGTTGCCCTGCGATGGCGAGGCGTTGCCAGCATCTGCGGGCGCATCGGACTAGGATCTGCGGACCGATGATGGTTCGCCTCTACGACTACAACGTGCCCGCGGCCGACTCCGACGGCGACACGCCGAGCCTGCGACCGTTGCTCACCGCGCTGAACGCCGACGAGCGACGCGTCATCCTGACCGGCCTGTTCAAGCCGGAGCGCATGCCGGGCACCATGGAGCGCCTGACCACACTGGTCGAGGACATCGACATCAGCTTCGACAATGCACTCATCACCCTCGACAACGCGACAAGAGTGCGTCGCTTCGTCGCGATCGACGAGGCAAAGACGATCCTGGACCGATGGCTCCCTGACTCGGCCATTGCGGGAATCCGTGAATGGGACGTGGCGAGGCTGCTCGAGCCATACGGCGACGGCAGCTTTCACGGCAAGCTGCTGAAGCGAACACGCAAGCAGTTGCGATCGGTCTCGAGCCGCGAGGCGCTGACGGTGCCCTTCCTCTTCCGACGGAGCTGGTCGTGAGCCGATCGCCGCGCCGCCGTCGCGGACGTGCCTATCAGCCACTCCCACAGCGCCGGTCGAACGCCTGGATCGCGAAGCTGCTGGTCGTGGCAGTCGGGATCATCCTGGTCCTCGGCTCGCTCGCCTTTCTGGCGGGCACCCAGTAGGCGGCTCCTCAGAGCGTCTCCTCGATCAGCGTCCGCAGATGGAACAGCAGCTTCACGAGCTCCGGCGCGGCGGCGACCAGGTCCAGATCGTCCGGCTGCACGTGATCGAAGAGGCGAAACTCCGTGTGAGCCGCCAATTGGCCGCTCTGATCAAGCGCCGATGCGAGCGCGCGCGATTCCACGAACGGCACGTGATGGTCCTCGGTCTCGTGCATCAGGTGGACATCGGCGCGGATGTCGGCCAGATGCCGACCCGGTGAGATGGCGTCGATGAACCTCAATGCGCCGCTCGGCAGGGCGTCGACCGCCATCTCGGCATCTTCCAACGACGACGCCGTGAGGAGGTCGTGGACGGAGCGGGCTGCATCGGTCTTGAACGAGCTCCGCAGTGCTGCATCCGCGGGCGCGCGCTCCGCGGCCAGGATCGGCGCACCCAGGGCGGCCTCGAGGAGGCGGCGGTCGTTCTGGTCACCGACCTGCTCGAGCATGAAGCGCAGGTACACTTCGAGCGCCAGCCGAGTCGGCGTCCACGGAACGGTCGCGCCATCCGTGCCGCGGTAGGCATGGGCCGATACGGCGGCGAGGTAGGTTGATGCATCCGCGAAGGCCCCGAAGGCGTTCACCCACCGAACCTGGGCGGCGATCCGTGGATCGCCTGCGGCCAGCAGCGCCAGCGAGCCGCCGACGCTGAAGCCGACGATCCCGACTCGCGTTCGGTCGACCTCGGGGCGCGCCGCCAACACCTGGAACGCACGCACCACGCCATCGATCTCCCCCACCTCCAGCCGTCCCTCGAGCAGGGTTCGCGAGTCAGGCACGAGCACCGCGACGCCGGTCCGGGCCAACGCATCGGCGACGCGCTCGATGACGGGGTGGTTACGCCCCAGATTGTTGACGCCGAAGACGAGCAGCATCGCTCCCGCCGGCCGCTGGGCGGACGCCCAGGATGGGAGCCACAGCTCCGCCAGATCCGGATCCTCTCCCGGCTCGGAGGGGCGGTAGGGAATGCTGGTTCGCTGCGGCGCGTCGCTGAACAGGTTCAGTGGCTTCGGCCCAGCGTCGAGCAGGTTGGGGAGCAGGATGGCAGTCTGGAGGGCAACGCGGCTCGGCTCCCAGGCCACGACGATCGCGACCAGGACGAGCAGCACCATGCCGATCCGTCGCAAACGGCGCATCGGCCCATCCTACGCAATCCAGGGAGCGCCGAAATATCGGTGATTTCCGGCCCAGTCCCCTGTTGAAGCTGGTTCTGGCCGATATCTCGGCGTGGCACCGGCAGCAGGGCTGCATCGGCGCGGCATTCACCCGAAGCGCGACCGTTATATCGGCCGTTCCCGACCCAACGCACGCTTCACGTCGATTCTGACCGATATTCCGTTCATACCGTCCGTTCCTGATGCAGCGCGGCCGCGGCCGGCGGCCGAAATTCACTGACCGCCCTCGGAGTTCCGGCGCGCCACGTCATGCTCGAGCTGAAGTCGGAGCCGATAGAGAACGTTCCATTCCTCGCTGTTGAGGCTGGCGACGTCGATCCGCTCCTGGACCTTGTCGAGCTCCGAGCGCAATGCCTCGACATCACCGTTCGCGGACTCGTGCAGTCTCTGCAGGTCATCCTCGAAGGCCTGCGATTCCTCGTTCCAGGTGAGGTACGTGTTCCGGAATGCCAGCTCGCGCTCCATGGCGGCGCGGACGCGGTAGGCGTCCTCCCGAGGCCCCTGGATGGACACATTGGTGGCGTAGGCGAGGATGTCGAGATCACCGGCACGCAGGCGCATCGGCTCGCCGCGCACGACGGCGCCGAGGAGGTGTCGCGAGGCGAAGCCGACCGTGCGCAGCGGCCACGACCTCGGTCCGGTGGCCTCGGCGACCGAAACGTCATTGATGCCGATCGCGGCGAGCGCGCCGCGCACCGCGTCGAGGAGGTCGTCGTCATCGGTCCCTTCTCGCATGACGAGCGGGACCTGGACGAGCTTCCGTTTCTGACGCCAGCGCTGAAACAGGAGGATCGGGGTGAACACCACCATCTGGAGCACTGAAACGCCGAGCATGGCGGTCGCCGGATAGCTGACCGGCACCATGCGCAGGGCCGTTCTGACGCTCCGCTCCTCGTGGAAGTGGGCGTACACGGTGGTCGCCGCGATCGCGGGGGGCGTGAGCACGATCGCGGCGAGCAGGCCAAGGTAGTGAATCGCTTCGACATCGAAATTCTCGTCGATCAGGCCGGTCGCCTCCAGGATCGCTCCTCCAAAGATCGGGATGGCGAAGCCGATGACCACGATGACCCACCCGGCCGCCAGCAGGCTCACGACCGACAGGATGCGGCCCTGTTTGCCGGGTACCTGCCCGAAATAGATGGCTGTCGCCCAGCCCAGCGCAAATGAAGCCGATTTGCTCAGTGCCTGCCAGGCAAGGAGCAGGACGAACGGGAGGAATGGCATGCTGATTCTCAAGCAATCGATATGCCGCCGGGGCGCCGGACGACGGCCAGGTCAGTCGAGGTCGAGCGGACGAACGGTCATCGCGTCGGCGACTCGGCCCTCCCATTCCTCGCGAGGCGCGTCACAGAACAGCTCGATCTCGTTGCCGTCGGGATCGGCGGTGTACAGGCTGCGCGTCACCCCGTGGTCCGCGGTTCCGCGGAGCAGACCGCGCTCGGCGAGAAGGCCGTGGGCATCTTTGACGGCTTCCCAATCAGCCAGCTGGACGGCAACGTGGTAGAGGCCGACAGCGTTCGGCGCGGCCGAGGGAGCTGAATCGCCGACACGCAGCAGCGCCAGGTCATGGTGATTGGCGCCCGTGGCCGTCAGGAAGATCATCACGTTGCTCATGGTGCTCGACACGCGGAAGCCGAGGAGATCACGATAGAAGGCGAGCGAGCGATCCAGGTCGCGCACCTTGAGCACGACGTGCCCGATTCGCAGAGGCTGCAGCATCAGCCGATGATAGCCGCGCCCCCGGCCCCGGGCAGGCTACCGGCTCAGGGCAGGCCGAGCTTCAGGCGGCAGGCAGGCCACGGCGCGTAGCCACGCGCTGCACGGAGGCGTTCGGCCACCGCGATCTGCTCGACGCGAGTCGCTTCATGTGGGTAGGCCGCGAACTCGGCGCCTCCATAGCCCTGCCACGTCCCGAGGCTGAATTGGAGGCCCCCGTAATATCCGTTGCCGGTGTTGATCGCCCAGTTGCCGCCTGACTCGCAGCGAGCAAGGTCATCCCACACGCTGTCGCCGTCGTATGTGACGACGCGCTGGGGTGCCGGCGCGCGTGGCGCAGGGGTGGGGACCGGCGTCGGAACGAGTTGGAGTGTCGCCTCCATCGGCGCCGTGGCTGGTGTCGGAATGGCCACTGCGTGCAGCTCCTCGGTGACAGCCCGCTGGCCCGTGGTCGCCGCGAGCGTACCCTGCCGTCCGGTCAGTGCGCCGCGGATGGCAAGAAGCTGTGGGGCGGCATCGGCGACCGGCAGCAGCCCATCGGCGATGTCGACCTGGACTTGCGTCGCAGACCGAGCAGCAAGCGGGGCCAGGAGCGCCACTCCGCCCATGCTGATGGCGGCGAGGAATAGGATCCGTTTGAAAAGGTCCGGCAATAGAATCCATCCAATACGTGGTCCGACCGGCACGAACCTCGATGCAGGAGTCATGCCGGCGAACGGCCACCCTAGCATCCGAGTCGGACACTGTCGAACCCGGGAGGTACCGATGCCCCGCAAGAAGAAGGAGCCGGAGCGCCGTCGGGGAGCCGTCGTCGTGCGCGGCAAGACTCCCGGTGATCGGGGCACGGAGGATCAGAAGCTCCTTCGCTCGCAGCAGCCAGAGGTCGACTCCCAGGAGACCGATGCCTGGCGCACGCTGCGCATCATGGGCGAGTTCGTCGAGGGTTTCGACGCCCTGGCCGAGGTCGGTCAGGCGGTCAGCATCTTCGGCTCGGCGCGTGTCGGCAGGCGTAATC
>JACDBZ010000092.1 GCA_013694645.1 Chloroflexota bacterium | reverse complement strand
CGCCAATTAAAGCGGTACGTGAGCTGGGTTCAGAACGTCGTGAGACAGTTCGGTCTCTATCCATCGCGGGCGTAGGGAACTTGAGAGGAGCTGCTCCTAGTACGAGAGGACCGGAGTGGACGAACCGATGGTGTGCCAGTTGTCCTGCCAGGGGCATCGCTGGGTAGCTATGTTCGGTCGGGATAAGCACTGAAAGCATCTAAGTGCGAAGCTCGCCTCAAGATGAGGTTCCCCACTGGGTTAACCAGGTAAGACCGCAGCGAGACTAGCTGTTTGATAGGCCGCACGTGTAAGCGCAGCAATGCGTTGAGCGAAGCAGGTACTAATGGTCGAGGGCTTGACCTAGTTCACGCGACTAGCACGCTGCTGGATCGCGTTCGGAATAGCGGCAGGCGCCGCTGATATCCACGACGATCGTTGCTTCCACCCTTCGACGCGCCCTCGAGGCGAGGTCGACATTTGAAGACTTGTCCCGGTGACGTTAGCGGAGAGGCACCACCCGTTCCCATCCCGAACACGGAAGTTAAGCTCTCCAGCGCCGAAGATACTCGGGGGGCAACCCCCTGGGAAAATAGGTCGTCGCCGGGATAATTCATACGTCAGCCCTGTCGGTTCCGCCGGCGGGGCTGTTGGTATCCTGCCGGGGTGGATCGCGTCTGCCCGCTGCTCGGGCTCCATGGGGATCACCGGACGGCCATCGACGGCGTTGATGGAGCACATCGCTGCCACGCCGACGATCCACCGCTTGCGCTTGATCGTCAGCAGCAGGCACGCGTGTGTCTGACGGCGGAGCACGAGCGTTGTGACCGATACCTCGCGCACGCGAACCGGATTCGGACCGCACGTCGCGCGAGCTCGGGCGTGGTGGGAAGCCTCGTCTCGACGCGGATGGTCCTGTCACCGGATCCGGCCTGGCGCGGCATCGCCGGTCGCTCCCGCCGAACGTCAACGTGGCCACTGCTCGTCATCGGGATTGTCGGGGTCGTGCTCGGGCTTGGTGGCCTGGCCATCGTCCGTGGGTTTGCGGAGGGTGATCTCAGTGCGTTGAGCGTTGATGTGTCTGTATCGGCGCAACCCTCGGGGACCGAGCTTGCTATGCCGACTGCCAGCGCGACGCCGAGCGCCACCCCATCCGGCACCCCGACGCCGACGCCGCATCCCAGTACGAGCCCGACGGCGACAAGCTCGGCAACCATGGAACCCACGGTTGCACCGACCGCGACGCCAGCGCCGGCACAGGAGACCTACATCGTTCAGGCGGGCGACACGCTCGCCGCCATCGCGGAGCGCTTCGCCACCACCGCCTCGGCCCTCCAGGCCGCGAACGGAATCGAGGATGCGAACGAAATCGCCATCGGGCAGATTCTCGTCATCCCGTAGTAGGAAGGTTGGTCACAACGGCGGTTGACAGCTGCGACAGAACGTCGTCGCCTCCCGCCCACCGATCTGGCGCAGCTCGCGTCCGCAACGAGGACAGGGCTCGCCGCCGCGCAGGTGCACCTTCAGGATCTCTCGGTGTTGGGTCTGGATGTCGGGCGGGACGAGCTCGCGGAGCTGTTCCACTGCCGCTGACAGGACCGTCCGCATGGAGTGGTGGAGGCGTGCGATGTCGTCCGGCGTCAGGCTGCTGCGGCGTCTGAATGGCGCGAGTCCCGCGTCCCACAGGATCTCGTCGCTGTAGGCGTTGCCGATGCCGGCCACGAAGCGTGGGTTGCGGAGCAGGGGCTTGAGCTCGCCGGGATGGCGGCGAATACGTTCGCGGAACCGGTCGAGCGTCAGCTCGGGATCGTCTGCATCGGGCCCCATGTCGGCCCATCCGGGAATGTCATCCAGTCGGTCATCTGGCACGAGATACAGCTTGCCCAGCATTTCGCGGTCGACGTAGCGCAGGTCCTGGCCGTCGTTCAGCCGCAGGCGGAGACCGGTACGCGCTCGCACGCGCTCGCCGCTGGAAACCAGCCAGAACCTGCCTGCCAGCATCGCGTTCGCGGCGAGGATGCGATGCTGGCCATCGGGATGCTCGAAGGGGATGAGCAGGAATTTGCCACGTCTGCGAGTCTCGCCGATGGTCGATCCGCCAAGCGCGGCCACCTCGTCCGGTGTCGCGCGCACGAGAATGGGGGCCGGGGCGGCTGCCTCGAGCACGATATGGTTGGTCACGCGTCGGACCAGCTCTTCCGCGACGACCGTGAGATCAGGGAGCTCAGGCACGGGCGGAGGGGGTCATTGACCCTATGGTATGCTACTCGGGCCGTGTGGCAGACAACCCCATAGTCGCGCGTGAGCGCGTCGATTCTTCGGCAGGCGAGAAGGAGCACCGAGTCGTTTCATTTGAGACCACCAGGACGCACCTGCGAGCATTGACCGGTGATGGACGCCCTCCGCGTGGAGGGCGTTTCCTGTTGTCGCGGACTTTATCGACAGGAGCGTATTGAACACTTGACCCAAGACACGAACGAGGCGTCGCGCCCAACCGAGGAGACCGAGCCGATCGCCTCGGCGACCGCCACCGACGAGCCGCCCGGCCTCCGGCCCACGGAGAGCGTGGAGGCAACGGAGGACGCAAGTCCCGCACAGTCCGACGCCTCGGAGACGGCTGCTGAGGCTGAGGCAACGACCGCGGAGACAGCGGTCACCGCGGAGTCGACCGACGAAGCCGCGCCGACCGACGAAGCCGCGCCGACCGCCGGTACCGACGCGATGACGGGTCAGCCACAGGCGGTTGAGCCTGAAGCTGATGCCACGCCAGCCGAGGAAGCGCCCGTCGAGGCGCAGCCGGAGCAGAAAGCGGCGGCATCGGCCATCGAAGAGGCGACCGCCGTTCCGCCGACGACCGAGGCCATGACCATGGCCGAGCTGCTCGATCATCCGGACAACGCGGTCAAGAGTCTCAAGCACGGCGACGTCGTGGAAGGCACCGTCGTTCGCATCGATCCCGACGAGATCCTCGTCGACTTCGGCGGCAAGAGCGAGGGCGTTGTCAGCAATCGCGAGCTGATGAACCGACGCGGTCCGCGCGACGGTGATGAGAGCCGAGCGGAGCTGAACGTCGGCGACGAGGTGCTCGTCTACGTCCTGCAGCCCGAATCGCCCGAGGGCCATGCGGTTCTCTCACTGCGCCGCGCCGGACTCGAGCGCAAGTGGCGCGCGATGCAGGAGCGCTTCGACGCCGGAGAGATCGTCGAAGCCCGTGTCATCGATCACAACAAGGGTGGCCTGATCGTCGACCTCGGTGTACGTGGCTTCGTGCCGATCAGCCAGATTGTCGACTTCCCGCGACGCCCGCGCGACGAGCAGCCGCGCGACGCTGCGCAGGAGATCGCCGAGAAGCTCCAGCCCTTCGTCGGCCGCACCCTGCGGCTCAAGATTCTCGAGGTCAACCGCAAGGCGAACCGTCTCATCCTGTCGGAGAAGGTCGCCCTGTACGAGGAGCGCCGTGAGAAGCGCGACGAGCTGTTCAGCAGCCTGGAGACGGGCCAGAAGGTCACCGGCGTCGTGCGCAGCATCGCCCCGTTCGGCGTCTTCGTCGACCTGGGTGGCATCGACGGCCTCGTGCACAAGAGCGAGCTTTCCTGGAACAAGGTCAACAACCCTGAAACCGCGCACCAGATTGGCGAAGAGGTCGAGGCGGAGGTCATCGACATCAATCACGAGCGCGGTCGGATCAGCCTCTCTATCCGTCGCCTCCAGCCGGATCCGTGGCAGGAGTCGGTGGCCAAGTACAAGATCGGCGATGTCATCGAGGGCACTGTCACGAAGCTCGTCAACTTCGGCGCCTTCGTGCGCGTCGAGGAGGGTCTCGAGGGCCTGATTCATATCAGCGAACTGTCGAGCCAGCGCGTTGCCCATCCGGGCGACGTCGTCCAGGAAGGGCAGGCCATCAAGCTGCGGATCATCAGTCTTGATTCGGAGCGGCATCGCCTTGGTCTCAGCCTCAAGCAGGCCGAGGATCGGGCGGCACCGGCTCCGCGTGAAGAGCGGCCTCGCCGCGATCGTGCACCTCGCCGCGACCGGGCTGACTACCGCCCGGAGGATGCAACCGCCGAGCCGGAAGGTGGCATCGACAACACGATGGCGGCAGCCTTCGCAAGCTCCGGCCTGCTCGAGCAGTTCCGGACCGCCCAGGAAGCCGAGCCCGCCGAGCCTGATGCGCCTGCCGAGCCCGAAGAGCCCGCCGAGCCTGACGCACCCGAAGAGCCCGCCGAGCCTGAAGCGCCCGCCGAGCCTGACGAGCAGCCCGCTGCTGCTGCGAGGGATGACGCCGCCGCTGCGACCGACGAGCCGGCTGCCAGCGACCAAGCAGTTGGGACCGACAAGGCCGATGCGGAGCCCGCCGAGCCGGAGAAGGCGAAAGCCTGACCGGCCCACATGGCCGAACGATCGGCTGACGACACCCGAGGAGCGTGCCTGTTGCGGGCTCGCTTCGTCGTCGTCCACGTGAAGTCACGCGACGTGGGGAACCTGACCCCGGAATGAGCGAAACGCCGATCTCGTCCGTATAGAGAGAAGGACCGGCACACAGCGCACTG
>JACDBZ010000074.1 GCA_013694645.1 Chloroflexota bacterium | reverse complement strand
GCTCAGCACGGGTCAATGGTAGCCGCGCGCACGGCCTGCGGTCATCGGAGCTCGACGTGTCGAGGCCGCTCCGCCTGAACAGCTCATTGCGCGCGATTCCCGCATTCGTGGTGAGGGCTGACGAGCGTGGATCACGCCGGAGTGGCTTTACTGCTGCACTACGTCAGGAAGAAGAAGGCGATCGCGAGGATGACGTACACGCTGACGAGCTGAAGGCCCTCGACCCAGTTCGACTTGCCGTCGAGCGCGATATAGCTGGCGATGGCCACGCCCACCGCGACCGCCACCACCTCGAGCGGGGTGAACACGAGCGTCAGCGGATTGCCGACGATGAGTCCAAAGAAGACGAGGACCGGTGCAGCGAACAGGGCGATCTGGGTCGCCGAGCCGATCGAGGTGATCAGGCTGAAGTCCATCTTGTTCTTGTAGGCGAGCGTGACGCCGACGACGTGCTCGGCAAGGTTGCCGATGACCGGGATGACGATGATGCCGATGAAAAACTCGCTGATCCCCAGCGAGGCCACGGCCGGCTCGAGGGTGTGGACGAGGACCTCCGAGGCGAATGTGAGGGCCGCAGCCGCGGCGAGGAGGATGCCGAGCGCGAACTTCCAGCTCCAGTCGGGAACCTCATCCGGAGCATGTCCCGCGGTCGGTGACTCGGGCGAACGCAGGAAGAACCACGTCTGCGCCGCGTAGGTGATGAGCAGCAGGATCGCGACGCCGACGGTCAGCGCCTCGACCCGGAAGAACTCAGGGTCACCCGGCGCGGTGGTTTCTCCGCCGCCGATCAGGAACGCGAAGGTCGCCGGGACGACGAGGCCGATGGTGGCGAGGATCAGCGAGGCCGCGTTCATGCCCGTCGCCTGGGCGTCGAATGACTGGACCCCGTTCTTGATACCGCCGACGAGGAGCGAGGCGCCGAGCACGAGCAGCAGGTTGCCGACGATCGATCCGGTGATCGATGCGTGCACGAGTTCGATTTTGCCGTCCATGATCAGGAAGGCGGCGATGATGATCTCGCCGACGTTGCCGACGGTCGCGTTCATGATGCCGCCGATGCGCGGACCGGCGGCCATGCCCAGCTGTTCGGTGGCGTGACCCAGCGTGTAGGCCAACCCGAGGATCGTCAGCGCGGCCACGGCGAAGGTCAGGGTGTCATCGGCACCCAGCAGTCGCAGCGCAAGGGTGAGAACGGTGCCGCCGATCGAAAGCCCGTAGGCCACCTTGCCGAACATGGGCGGCATGGTACCTGCCGTTGATCCGACTCTGCGCTGTTGATACTCGCGACGGCGTTTGTCGGAGAGTGACCGGTCAGCCGTCGTCGGCGGAAGGAGTCGGATCCGCCGATGAGCTCGGCTCGGCCGACGCGGAGGGCGTCGGAGTGGGCGACGGTGCCGCTTCGCCCGGCAGCGCTTCGATCAGCGACTGGTTGACCGTGTCGTCGACGCCGATGAGGAGAAAGACGAACTCGCCGCTCGACCAGGTGTAGATGCGTGTGCCGGCTGCGGTGGCGTTGTCCTCCGGGCGCACCCAGACCTGGTTGCCCGCCACGACCGCCTCCTCCCACGGATCCGGGTCGAGGCCCGCGATACCGACGTATCGGCCTGCCGTCGAGAGATGCGGTTCCAGATCTTCGGTGGCGACGGAAGCCCCGTCGACCCGCATCGCGTAGAGGGTCAGGCGCGGTTGCTCGACGTAGGCCACCGCCAGGGATGCGAATCGATCACCGATCTCGCCATACGCGGCCCCGATGTCGCCCGGCGTCAGCGCGAATTCGTCAAACGGCGCAATGACGACCGTGACGCCCGCTACCGCGTCGGGGATCAGGCCGGCCAGCTCCTCGTCAGGGGTGTTCGTGAAGCGCGGCGTCGGGGCGGGACTGGGGGTCGGCTCCGGGGTCGGCGGTGGCGTCACCATGACGGACGGTCCGGGGCTCGCCGAGGCTGCGCTCGGGGTCGGTGAGCTCTCCGATGTGGAGCATGCGGAGAGCACCAGGGCGGCTCCGAGCAGTGCGCTGGCCGCCCCGCGCAGGCGCAGCGAAGCGAGGCGGGAGGACGTCATCGGGGCCGAAATGATACACCGCGGCCACTGCCTCAGGCGGCGCCACGTGCCACTGCGTCCCGGTCGACAGCTCGCCGTCGACGGCCCTCGTCGCGATGCTCGTTCACGACGGCGGCGAGAGCGCGGAGCACGTCGGACCGGAACGTCGCCGGATCGCGGCGCAGGCGCGTCATCGCATCGGAGCGCCCCGTGCGGGCCGAACCGACATCGCTGACGAGCTCGTCGTATGCATTGGCGACTCCGATGACGTG
>JACDBZ010000041.1 GCA_013694645.1 Chloroflexota bacterium | reverse complement strand
GTCGCGAGGTTGACTGATGCGGTGGCCACGCCATCGGCGCGATTGAGGTGGCGCTCGATTCGGTTGACGCAGCTCGCGCAGGTCATGCCGACGACGGGCAGTGAGAGTTCGTCTGAGAGGTCAGTTGTAGCTGCTGTCATGGTGCCTAGCATACTACAGGGGAGTATGCGGGGCATGTCCCTTGCACCACGGCCACCCCAGTCATGCATACCCGAACCCAAGTCTTGCCTTCCATACATGACGCACGGGCGTCTCCGGCCCGGGACCTGGAGCTCGGCCATCCGGCGCTGTTCGTGGCGTACCTCCCGCTTGTCGTCTGCACCGCGGCGCATCCGACTCGGCAGGCGGAGATCGGGACCTGGGCTCCGGTCATCTCCAAGCCATTCAAGCTCACCGACATCGACGCCTTTCTGGCTGCTGCGACGCGTTAGGCTTGGCGCGTGCGCGCGCTGATTCTCACCAACGAGTTCCCCCCTTCGATCTACGGCGGCGCAGGCGTCCACGTCGACGAGCTCACGCGCCATCTCCGATCGCTCATCGAGCTCGACATCCGCACATTCGGAAGGCAGGCCGATGCGGGCCCGGGCTGGCGAGTGCAGGGGTATCCGCCTCTGCACGAACTTTCAGGCGCGGATGATCGTCTCCGCCCGGTGTTCGCCGCGCTCTCTCGCGATCTCGCCATGGCTGCCGATCCGGTGAACGCCGATGTGGTCCATGTCCACACGTGGTACACGCACCTGGCCGGCATGCTCGCGCGCCTTGCCTACGGTGTCCCTCTCGTCGTGACGGTCCATTCGCTGGAGCCGCTGCGCCCATGGAAGCGTGAGCAGATCGGCGGCGGCTACGACGTCAGCGCCTGGATAGAACGAACCGCGCTTGAGTCGGCGGATGCCGTCATCGCCGTCAGCCACGAGACGCGTGAGGATGTCCTGCGACTCTTCAACGTTCCGGCGGAGCGAGTCCACGTCATCCACAACGGGATCGATGCCGAGTTCTATCGGCCGGATGCGGCGACCTCCGCGCTCGAGCGCCATGGCGTTGATCCGACCGTCCCGTACGTGTTATTCGTCGGTCGCATCACGCGACAGAAGGGGATTGTCCACCTCGTGCGCGCCATCCGCCATCTCGATCCAGGGATCGGCGTGGTGCTCTGCGCCGGTCAGCCCGACACCGCGGAGATCGCCGCGGAGATGCAGGCCGGCGTGGCGGCCGCGCAGGCTCAGCGTCGCAACGTCGTCTGGATCGGCGAGATGGTCAGCCGCGAGGATGCTCGACAGCTTTACTCGCACGCGGCCGTGTTCTGCTGCCCATCGGTCTATGAGCCATTCGGGATCATCAACCTGGAGGCCGCCGCGTGCGAGACGCCGGTCGTGGCCTCATCGGTCGGCGGCATTCCGGAAGTGGTCGTGGACGGTGAAACCGGCTTGCTGGTGCCCGTCGACCTGCGGCCGGACGATCCAATGTCGCCGATCGATCCCGACCGCTTCGAGCGCAACCTCGCAGGCGCAATCAATGCCCTCATGACCGATGCCGGCACCCGCGAAGTGATGGGCCGCGCCGCCCGCCGTCGCGCGGTGGACCGATTCAGCTGGATGCGGATAGCCCAGGAGACCGTTGACCTGTATCGGTCCGTGCTCCCGTAGATTCACACCGGGCGGGCGACCACTCGTATTCGCTTTCCATTCTCTTTCTTCGTTTCCATTCGCCACAATCACATACGGGCGACCTGCGACCCTCCCGCGGGCGTCTGACGGCCCGCATTCGCAACGAGAGGCCCATATTGACTGCCGGTGCGTGAATCCGGGCGTTTCGAGGCCAACCCACCGGCCACGCGCAGGGGAGGTGTGAATGTGGCGATAAGCCGCCGGTAATGCGCTGGTAACGACTCGTCCGCCATGATCACCGGAGTGGGTAATTGGCGTGTTGGACCGCAGATTCGTGCTCTGCGAAAGCGGCGTCGGTGGCGGCAGCAGGATCTCGCCGCGCGGATGCGTGTGTCCCGCGAGATGATCTCCCGGATCGAAAACGATCGGCTCGACAACATCCCGGGTCAAGGTTCGGCTTGCGCCGAAGATTGCGGCCGATCTTGGATGGCGTGTATCCGCGGCGTTGCCAGTCCTTGTGCTCGAGGGTGGCACGCCCCCGCGCCGTCAGGTGTCGCAGCACGATGGCCTCTTCCGACGTTTCGACCATCGCGGTCGATCCGCACTGGCATGGCTGCGGCACCCGGGAGTACCGCCTCCCGCCGGCATCC
The DNA here is from genome assembly GCA_013694645.1 of Chloroflexota bacterium. Classification (GTDB taxonomy): domain Bacteria; phylum Chloroflexota; class Limnocylindria; order QHBO01; family QHBO01; genus JACDBZ01. The sequence goes on along the minus strand of JACDBZ010000041.1, from coordinate 1,241 downwards.
TGCTGTTCCTGCCAACGCCCCCAGATTCACACCGGGGCGGCGCGCGGTAGCGTCCGGGCCTCCGAGACGCGCACCTTGATCGCGAGAGGCCCAACCTGACTGTGGAGTGTGAACGTGGGTCCGCCACGGCCCACGGATGGTCCCGGCGTCGTCGTGATGTGAATGTGGGGTCGGGCGGTGCGGCGCGAGCCGCGCGATCCGGCTGCCTCAGCCCGGCGGCACGCGGGACATGAGGGCGAGCGTGTTGCCCTCGCCATCCTCGAAGAAGGTCATCCACTCCTCGATGCCCGTTGCTTCATCGGTGTAGATCACATGCGGCGAGCCGGTGAAGTGGACGTCGCGGGCAGTCAACGACTCCTGCATCGCGTGGATGTCCTCGACGAGGAAGTAGAGGATGGAGCCGGTACGCCAGTCCACCTCGTCCCTGCGCTGGAGGTAGAGACGCGTGCCATCGGCGTCGAAGAAGGCGAGGTCACCGAACGTGAAGATGTGCGGCGGGCCCAGGACCTCGCCGTAGAACTGTTCGGCTCGGGCAACATCGCGGACGGCAAGCGCAATCTGGCCGATGGCGCCGAGCTTCGTGCTCAATCGTGAAGGGTCATTGACTCATGGATGGAGACTACCGCGCGAGAACGGACTTTCCTACCCGCTCGATCCATACAATGCCCCCGTGCGAGCCGTCGGCCTCATCCCCTTCGCGCCGCGGCGGTCGTCCTCTTTCTCGCCGGTATCTCGGTATCTGCAGCTGAACGGCAATGCCCTGTGGCTGCTGCCCCTCCTCCTTGTCCCGGACCTCTCCATGATCGGCTTCCTGCTCGGCCAACGGCTCGGAGCGATCATCTACAACCTCGTCCACAACCTCGCGACGGCACTGATCGTCCTGGGCATCGGCTGGTTCGCGGCGATCGCTCCGCTGGCACTGGGTGGCGCCATCCTGGTTGCGCACGTCGGGATGGACCGATCCCTCGGATACGGACTCAAACTGCCGACCGGCTTCAAGCACACGCACCTTGGACACATCGGCTGATAATGAGTCGATGAGCTCGAAGACAAGGGCGGAAGCCCGGATGCCGATCGACCGACCGATGCCCGTCATCGAGGGCACCGCGGACGAGATCGCGTGATGCACGCACATCCGGCGCCGATCAGCCGACGACGGCTGCTTCAGCTGGGGGCGGCGGGGGCGGCGGCCTCCGCGGCTGGCCTGGCTGCCTGCGCGACCCCGATCCCGTCGCTCACGC
>JACDBZ010000030.1 GCA_013694645.1 Chloroflexota bacterium | reverse complement strand
TCGAGGAGATCAAAGAGGCGGTCAGCATCCCGGTCATGGCCAAGTGCCGTATCGGCCACTTCGCAGAAGCCCAGATTCTCGAGGCGCTCGAGGTCGACTACATCGACGAGTCGGAGGTGCTCACCCCTGCGGACGAGGAGCATCACATCGACAAGCACGCCTTCAAGATCCCATTCGTGTGCGGCTGCCGCGACCTGGGCGAGGCTCTCAGGAGGATCGGTGAGGGCGCGGCGATGATCCGCACCAAGGGCGAGGCCGGCACCGGCGACATCGTCGAGGCCGTGCGCCACATGCGGGCCGTGCAGAAGGGGATCCGCCAGCTCCAGGGCATGCGCACCGACGAGCTGTTCGCAGCGGCCAAGGAGCTGCGCGCGCCGTACGACATCGTCAAGCAGACCGCGGAGCTCGGAGAGTTGCCGGTCCCGAACTTCAGCGCGGGTGGGGTGGCCACGCCGGCGGACGCGAGCCTGATGCGCCAGCTCGGAGCGCAGGCCATCTTCGTCGGCTCCGGCATCTTCAAGAGCGAGAACCCGGAACGCTACGCGAGGGCGATCGTCAAGGCGGCCACCCAGTACGACAATCCGGAGATCCTGGCCGAGGTGAGCGCAGGCCTGGGCGAGCCGATGCGTGGCACCGCGGTTGGCGAGATCCCGGCCGAGGAGCGCCTGGCCGTCCGCGGCTGGTAGCTCACCGATGACCGAGCAGCCACCGCGACCGCGCGTCGGCGTGCTCGCCGTGCAGGGCGCGGTGCGGGAGCACCTGGCCGCCATCCGCGACGTCGGAGCCGAGCCGGTCGAGGTGCGACTGCCGCGCGACCTGGTCGACCTCGATGCGCTCATCCTGCCCGGCGGAGAGTCGACCACCATGCGCAGGCTCATCGACGCATACGGCCTGCGCGAGCCGATCCTCTCCCTCGCTCGCACCGGAATGCCCATGCTCGGAACGTGTGCCGGCATGATCCTGCTGGCCGATCGCCTCGCCGACCGCGAGGAGCCGGTCTTCGCCCTGCTGGACCTGGAGGTGCGTCGCAACGGCTACGGCCGGCAGCTCGATTCGTTCGAGGCCGATCTGCATGTCCCCATCCTCGGCGACGAGCCGCTGCACGGCATCTTCATCCGCGCGCCGCTCGTGAGTGATGTCGGTCCGAGGGCCGAGGTGCTGGCACGGGATCCGGATGGCGTGCCAGTCGCGGTGCGCCAGGGCCGGGTGCTGGCCACCGCGTTCCATCCGGAGCTGACGCCGGACCGCCGACTGCATCGCCTCCTGCTGGAGATGATCGGGAGCAGCGCCCGGAGGCGAGCGTGATCGGGATCGAGCGCACCATTCGAGCGGCGCGCCTCACCGATCGCCAGGCCCTGATCGACCTTTCGCGACGCGTCCACGCGGCGAGCGATGCGCATCGCCGCAGCCTCGGCGTGCCGGCGCCAAGTTCCGAGTCGCCTCGCGTCAGCCTGTCCACGCTCATGCCGTCGTGGCTGCCCCTGCGTGCCCCATCGGTCCACCTCGTGGCCGAGATGGATGGGGAGCTGGTGGGCAGCTGTCGCGCCATCGAGGAGCCTCACCGCGACGATTGGGTCATCACCGAGCTCGACGCCGATGACGGTCCGATGGCTGCCGAGATTCGATACGACCTGCTCGATGCCATCGTGGAGGAGGGCGCACGACACGCCGTCGGGCGCTTCCACGCGGCGAGCGCCGATGTCCGCGAGAACCTCGCGCTGTTCGGACAGGCCGGCTTCACGGCATATGCGCAGGAGGAGATCTGGTGGCGCCCGCCCGAGCCGGCCCGTTGGCCACGGTCCTGGCTGAGATCATTGGTCGGCCGTGACGGCCACGATGGCCGGCCGTCCGACCTGCTCGAGCTCCAACCGGCGGGGGCCCCCGATGCATGGCACCTGTTCGATCTGTGGACCCACGCCACCCCGCCCGCGATCGCGCGGCTCGAGGGGTACGCCGCCGGCGATTGGGAGTCGGCGGCCAACGAGGCCATCGTGCCGCGCTCGGCCCTCAATCCGATCCTGCACTTCAGCCAGGTCGACGGTTGGCTGCTGCCGGCGGAGCAGCGCCTCGGCGGGTTTGCGCAGCACGGGGCCTGTCGCAGCGGGCCGCACTACCTGCGCTTCCTGATTCGCGACGGTTCAGACGGCGCGCGCTTCCTGCGTGCCGTGCTCGCCCGCATCGGTAACGAGGCGATCACTGCAGGGATCGTGGCTCCGGTGCGAACATACGAGTCGGCTGGCGCGCGGGCCGCGCAGGACTCAGGCTTCGAACCGATCGGCCGGGTCACACTGCTGGTGCGCGAGGTGCGGGCGCAGATCCGCCAGCCGGAGATGGTCCCGGCAACACGATGACGAGCGAAGGGGAGGCGAGACGAGACGTGGCACGCCGCGAGACGACCGACGACCTCGATGCACTCATGGAGTCACTCCCGCCCGAGATCTGTGATCGGCTGCGCGGGCTGGCCAACCGCACCGACCTGCTCGAGGTGGTGATGGACCTCGGCCGCCGCCCGCAGGCGCGGTTCACCACCGGCGAGCAGGATCTGCTCGACCGCGAGATCACCGAGGCCGACATCGCGCACGTCATCGACCACATCGGCGTGTTCGGCGATGACAACCGCGCGGGGATCGAGCGCACGCTCCATCGGATCAGCGCCATCCGAAACCGGGCCGGGAAGGTGGTGGGCCTGACCTGCCGCATCGGCCGCGCCGTGTTCGGCACCATCGACATCATCCGCGACATCACCAAGACCGGGCAGTCGCTCCTCATTCTCGGCCGGCCGGGCGTCGGCAAGACGACGATGCTGCGCGAGCTCGCGCGCGTCCTTGCCGACGACCTCGGCAAGCGGGTGATCGTGGTCGACACGTCCAACGAGATCGCAGGCGACGGCGACATTCCGCACCCCGGCATCGGCGAGGCGCGGCGGATGCAGGTCCGGACGCCGACCGAGCAGCACTCGGTGATGATCGAGGCGGTCGAGAACCACATGCCCGAGGTCATCGTCATCGACGAGATCGGGACCGAGCTCGAGGCCGGCGCCGCCCGCACCATCGCCGAGCGCGGAGTGCAGCTCGTCGGCACCGCGCATGGCAACACGCTGGATAACCTCATGCTGAATCCGACGCTGTCCGACCTGGTCGGCGGCATCCAGCCGGTGACCCTGGGCGACGAGGAGGCTCGACGCCGTGGGACGCAGAAGACGGTCCTCGAGCGCAAGGCGCCGCCGACATTCGACGTCCTGGTCGAGATCGTCGAGCGCGACAACGTGATCGTGCATCGCAACGTTGCGGAGACGGTCGACGCCATCCTGCGTGGCCACATGGTGCCGCCGGAGTCGCGCTATCGCGATGGCTCCGGCGAGCTCAAGGCGATGACGAAATACGACTACCGCATCACCGAGACGCCGGCCGGCAGTCCGACCTTCGCACCACTCGAGCCGACCGGCGGCTTCGGCGCCTTCGGCCGCGGTGGACGCGGCGGTGGGTCGGGCGGTGGCCGGTACGAGCGCGGCGGCCTGCGGCCCCTGCCGGGTGGCGGTGACGCCGCCCGTGGGCAGAGAATGCTTCCCGGCGAGCGCCTCAGCGGCGGCGCGCCCGGCGATCCCGCCCCGGCGACCAGTGCGCGGCGGGAGCTGGAGCAGGCGCTGGCCGAGATGGATACCCGCCCTTCGGTCGACCGGCCGATCGGCGCCCAGCGCCCGATGGCCGAGCGCGCGCGGGGACATCGGGCGATGAGCGTGTTCGCCTTCGGCGTCAGTCGCAAGCGTCTCGAGCAGGCGGTCCGCGAGCTCGGGTTACCCGTCACGGTCGCCCGCGAGCTCGACGAGGCAGACGCGGTCGTCACGCTGCGCAACTATTACCGCCGCAAGCCGGCCGCCCTGCGGGACGCTGAGTCTCACGGCGTGCCGATCTACGTTCTGAAAACGAACACGATCATGCAGATGGAGAACATGCTCGCATCCCTGTTCGACCTGGAGGCCGATCCGCAGGAGGCCGCACTGCGCGAGACCGCGGAGGCGATCGGCCTGGTACAGGGGTCCGGCAATCCGGTCGAACTGGCACCGCAGAACGCGTATGTGCGGCGGCTCCAGCACCAGATGGCCGAGAAGAATGCCCTCATGTCACGCTCACGCGGGTCCGAGCCGAACCGGCGCGTCGAGCTGATTCCCGAGGAACGGCAGGGGTGGCGATGAACGGCAGGGCCGGCAGGATCATGCTCGTCGTCATCCTCGGCCTGGTGATGCTGACCCTCATTGCCACCAGCGTGCTCCCGCCCGCGTGACGGCGCGCGGCCGCTTCATCACCCTCGAGGGTCCCGAGGGCAGCGGCAAGACGACGGCCGCCCGACACCTGGCCGACTGGCTTCGGGACCGGGGCGTGGCGACGGTTCTCACCAAGGAGCCGGGCGGGACGCCGCTCGGCGAGGAGGTGCGGCGCATCGTGCTCCACATGCGCGGCATGAGCGATGACCTCGATCGGCGCGCCGACGCCCTGCTCTATGCCGCCGGTCGCGCTCAACACGTCGCGCGCGTGATTCGGCCGGCTCTCGAGCGCGGCGAATGGGTCGTCTGCGCCCGGTACACCGATTCGTCGCTCGCCTACCAGGGTGCGGGCTATGGCAACGAGATTGGCGAGCTGCGTCGACTCCAGGAATTTGCGACGGGTGGGCTCACGCCCGACCTGACGCTGCTGATCGACGTTCCCGTCGACGTGGGCCTGGAGCGGACGCGGCGGCGGACCGAGTGGAATCGCTTCGAGGACACGGAGGAGCTGGTCTTCTTCGAACAGGTCCGGGATGCCTACCTGCGACTGGCTGACGAGGACCCGGATCGGATCAACATCGTGGACGGCTCGGGCTCGGTCGGAGGAGCCGATGCGGCCATTCGCGCCATTGTTCATCGGCGATTCGCCATCTGATACCTATCGTTCATTGATGGTCAGGGGACGGCGAAGCGAGCGACTTCCTCCCACCAATCGAGCAGCGCGGCCATATCCCGGTCATCGCGCACCGCCTTTGCGAATAGCCGGCTGTCGTCGAACGTCCAGAGCACGACCGCATCGCCAGTGCGGGATTCATAGCAGACCATCTTCCCGGCCGTGGAGCCGAAGGACCATGCCTCGAGGGCGGGGCGTTCCTCTCGACAGATGCCGGGCGTCGCGCCAGCGATCCCACCGTGGGCGGCAAGCGCCGATTGAGCGGTGTCCAGTGTTTCGTTGAGCGTCCATAGCCAGAGACGGTCCGGCGCCGCGACGCCACCCAGGTCACATTCGATTCCGGCCTCGACGGAGGTCAGAATGCGGTCCGGCGTGCCGTCATCAGGATTCTGAAACAGGGCCGCGATCGGTCTGGCTTCGGGGTCAGCCCGCTGGCAGCGCTCGCGATCCGGTGCCGGAACAAGCTCGAGCAGCTGGGACTCCGCGTTTGTTGGGAACTCCGCTTCGATGGTGGCCGATGGCGCCGACGATGCCGACGGCTCATTCGAGATCGGACTCGCCGATCGCGATTTACTCGATTCGGGCGCCCCCGCGATGTCGCGAACGACCGCGCCGCCGATGAGTGCGGACGCCACGACCACCAGGGGGAGCGTTACCGCCGCAGCCGCATACGGCCACCTCCCGACGAACCAGCGCCACCGCGACGCTCGCTCGCCGGTGCCGGCGGGGGTGATCCGATACAGGCTGATCGGCTCTGAGATGCCCTTCAGGCGTTTCCGGCCACGCGGCCGGAAGGTGACGTCAAGGTAGGTTCTGGTCAGAGACCGAACCGCATCGGTGACGAGCAGCTCGCCGGCGGCTGCCTGGGCGCAGACGCGGGCCGCGATATTGACCACCGAGCCCACGTAGCCCTCATCGGTGCTGACGGTCTCGCCCGCATGGACACCGACCCCGACCGGGATCGGGCCTCCGCCCGCCCCCTGGCTCGCAGCGGCCAGCTCCAGGATCTGGAGGCCGCACCTGACTGCCGCACTCGGCGACCCGAAGACGACGTAGAAGCTGTCGCCCTCTGTCTTGATCTCTGCCCCGTCGAACTCGGCGACCGCCTGCCGGACCACGCCGCGATACTCGCGCAGCAGGCCAGCTGCGGCATGATCACCGTGGCGCTCGACCCATGCCGAATAGTTGCGAAGGTCAGCGAAGAGAAAGCCGCGAGCGACACTGGCAGGCTCGTTCTCGGTCAAGCCATTGCTCCACTGGGCGGAACTGCCGGAAGTGTACGAGCAGTCCGAGAGGGCGTCTACCCCGTGGCCGCGTGGCCGGACCGCGGCACGGGTGGCCCTTGGTAGCTCCCCTGCGCCATAATCGGGGCCGGCCACCGCCCGCCGTGCCCGCGCTGAACGAAGGAGCCGCACACCGATGAAGCTCGTCACCGCAATCGTGCACAACGAGGATGCCGCTACGCTCGTCGACGCGCTCCTGGAGAAGGAGTACCGCGCGACGCGCTTCAACTCCTCCGGCGGATTCCTCAAGCAGGGAAACGCCACCATCCTGGTCGGAGTCGAGGACGACCAGGTCGACGACGTGCTCGCCATCATCAGCTCCAATTGCCATAGCCGGAAGCAGTTCGTGAATCCGATGCCGCCCATCATGGAGCCCGGCGAGTTCTACATGCCCTACCCGGTAGAGGTGGAGGTCGGCGGCGCAACCGTCTTCGTGCAGCCGGTCGAGCGCTTCGAGCGCCTCTAGGTTCCGGCGTGACGCACCCTCGGCCTCAACGAATACTGCCAGTGATGGCGAACAGTCATGCCGCTGGTTGCACTCCATCTGCCGGCACTGGTACCACTGGCAGTGATGGAACGCAGCGAGTCACTTCTCAGGCCCCGCCCGTGTCGGCGCCGCGATCCCTGCCAGTGATAGAGCGGCCGATAGCCAATGGCCCCGGACCGATGAGGAACCGAACCAGGTGACATCCACCACTGCCAGTGATACGTCGGGCGCTCCCTCGCCTGCACGTCCTTCCTGGCTCACCAGACTCGAGACCGATGCCCCGGACGTCGTGGCCTGCTGGCGCGTATTCGACTGGAGCCTGGCGGGGCTGAAGGGGTTGCGCCGAGAGCTCCGAACCCGCGCGCCCGGAGGCACCGTTCCGCAGATCCTGGCCCAGCAGGAGGCCGTGGGTGAGGAGCTCGAGCGCGTGCTTCGCTCGCTTCCGGAGCCACTGCTCCGGGCGCCCGGCGGCGAGGAGGATTGGAACGTGGCACAGGCATTCGCGCACACCAGCGCCGCGCGCCGCTTCCTGGCCACCTGGGCATCGCTCGACGCTGCCGGCGAGTGGCCGGAGGATCAGCCGCCGGTCGTGACGCCCTCGGTTCCCGGACCGGCGGACGCGAGCGTCGACCAGCTCCTGATCCTCCTCGAGAAATCGCGCCGAGCGATTCGCGTGGCGGCCGAGCGCATCGAGGGCCACGAGCTGGACCGCTGCCGGATGCAGCACCCGCTGATCGGGCATCTGCGCTGTGGCGAATGGCTCCTCTTCATCGGCATCCACGACCTCATGCACCTGGAGCAGCTGGACAGGCTTCGCGAGACGGATGCCGCCATCGCCGATGCCTGAGCGGCCGGCGCCGCTCATCCTCGTCACCACTCCGCCGGAGGGACAGCCGTTCGGCAGCCATGCCGCCATCGCGGCCGATGGACAACGGCTCCTGGCAGGCAGCCTTTCGCATCGCCTCGGCAGGCTCGGCGCGGCGGTCGCGCCCCTCCCCGCGACGGCATCTGCCGTGGGCGAGGCGTTTCACTGGGGCCGGTGGTTCACTGCGGCCGCGCGAACGGCGGTGGCCGGGGCGGACGGCCGGATCGACACGATCGGATACGTGGGCGGTGGAGCACTCTGCCTCCTGGCGGACGATGCGCTCGTCAGCCTCCTGTCGCCGATCCCGGGCGAAGTCGTCGCCAACAACCGCTTCAGCGCCGATGCCGTCGTGATCGCCGGCGACCTCGATCGGGCGCTGGAGGCACTCGAGGCATGCGAGACCGACAACGCCGCTGCGCGCAGGCTGAACGACGTGGGTTTCGCGTGGCGCGACCTTGGTGTGACGCCGTGGAGCCGGTTCGACGTCGACACGACACTTGATCTCGCCCTGCTGCGACTCGCGACGCGCCTGCCGGGGACGGTCAGCCGGGCGGCGCTCGATGCATCGGTGCGCGGTTACCTCGAGATGGCGCGACTGCCGGGTGGCGGCGCGCTCGAGGTTCCGCACCTCGCGCGCCTCGGAGAGGTGATGCGAGACCGACGCGCCGAGCTGGTCGTGGCCGGACGAGTCCCGCTCAGCACCTGGCAGACCCTCGAGACCGAGACCGCCTGTCGCGTCCGGTTCCTCGTCGAGGAGCGCGGCATGCGCTCGGCGCGCGATCCTGGAAGCCAGCCGCGATCGATCTTCGCCGCGCTCATGGCGCGCTCATCGCCGGCGGAGCTGATCGATGAGCTGAGCAGGCTCGGCGACGCCGTGGTGCTCGACACCCGCGTGCTCATGGCGGCCGTGGCCGGCTCGTCGGATGCATCGAGCTGGCCGCCCGAGGAGGAACGGTTTGCATCGGACTTCGGCGACCACGCGCGGGTGGCGACGCCGTGGCTTCGTGAACTCACGCAGGCAGCGAACAACGCACCGGTCCCGATCCTGTTCGGAGGCCATGCGCTGGTCAGCGACGGGCTCAGGCTGATCGTTGCGGCCGCCTGGCAGGGGTGGTAGCCAGCCCACGCCGGCACCGACATATCGGTGGAATCCAGCACGGTGACGCCCATGCCGGGACCGACCGATATCGCCGGTACGCCCAGCGAGGACGGCCCCACACACGGACGCCCCTGCTAGACTGTCATACGGAGCGATGAGCGCAGAGCGATCCGCTCCACCGAATACGAATCTACGCATCGGGCGACGTCGCCCGATCCCCAATGCACCAGCGTGCAACCGGAGTGGAGATGGATCACACCGGACTGCTTTACGTCATCGGATTCGCCGCTGCCGCGACGATCTTCGTCTTCGGCACGATCCTGTTCAGCTGGCTGATCACGCATCGGCGGCGCAGGCCCCAGAAGGGGCTGCCGTACGAATCGGGCGTCGACACCA
>JACDBZ010000029.1 GCA_013694645.1 Chloroflexota bacterium | reverse complement strand
CAGATCAGCCAGGGTGGCATCGGCACGGATGGCCCTAAGCGTCGGAGCGAACGATGCGACCCCCGCCCAGGCACTCCGCGCCGTCGTACAGGACGGCGCCCTGGCCGGGTGCCGGTGCCCAGACCGGATCGGCGGTTTCAACCAGGAACCGATCCCGGCCGACCATCGTGATCTCAGCCGGCACGTCGGGAGCCCGATGCCGAATCCGGACCGATGCGTCAAAGCGCTCCTTCGGTGCATCGCCGGCGGTGAACCGCGCGCCGTCGACGGTGAAGGTATGCTGCGCCACTTCCGCACGGCGGCCGATCACCACCGTGTTCGTGGCAGGCTGCACCTCGCGCACGTACACCGCCTCGCCGAGCGCGACGCCCAACCCGTGGCGTTGGCCGACCGTGTAGTGCGCGTACCCGGTATGGGTGCCGACGCGGGTGCCATCGGCGTCGATGATGGGACCGGGGTCGCCGGCGTACCCGCGCCGCTCTTCGAGGAGCGTTCGGTAGTCGCCCAGCGGCACGAAGCAGATCTCCTGGCTCTCCGGCTTCTGCGCTGTTGGCAGCGTCAGATCCGCGGCGATGGCGCGCACCTGCGGCTTCGTGAGATCACCCAGCGGAAACTGCGTGCGCGACAGCTGCTCCTGGTCGAGCACCCACAGGAAATATGTCTGATCCTTGTCCGCATCGGCGGCGCGCATGAGGCGCCAACGTCCATCTCGATGCTCGAGGCGAGCGTAATGGCCGGTAGCGACCGCATCGGCCCCATAGGCGGCCAGGCCACGGCGGAGGAGCTCGTCGAACTTGATGTACTGGTTGCATGCCTGGCAGGGGTTGGGCGTCGAGCCCTCGAGATAGGAGTCGACGAACGCGTCGATCACCCCGCGCCCCAAACTCCTTCTCCACGTTGAGCGTGAAGAACGGGATGTCGATCAGCTGCGCCACGCGCCGAGCGTCATCCGCCGCATCCGGAGAGCAGCACGATCGCGACAGCTCGTAGCCCTCCGGCATGTCGCCGTGGGTGCGCATCCAGACACCGATCACTTCGTCGTCTCCGCGTTCGCGCGCCAGCAGCGCCGCGGCGACCGATGAATCCACGCCACCGCTCATGGCGGCCACGATCCGGCTCATGCGGGCACGGTCGCCTTCGGCCGAACACCCGAGATGTTTCGCAGGCGGGGCAGTACGGTGTGCAGAGCCGCCAGCGTGGCATCGATATCGGCCTCGGAGGTTTCCGGGCCGAGCGTCAGGCGCAGTGAGCCGTGCGCAAGATGTGGCTCGATGCCCAGCGCCAGCAGCACGTGACTTGGCTCGGTGTTACCCGACGTGCAGGCGCTGCCGGTCGAGCTCTCGATTCCCTCGAGGTCGAGCGCCGCAACCAGGTCGCCACCTTCCACGCCGTCAATCACGACGCTCACGTTATTCGGCAGCCGATTCTCCGGATGGCCGGTCAGCGTCACCCCATCGAACGCAAGCAGGCCCTGAAGCAGACGCCCGCTCAGGGCGCGCAGCCGATCGGGCTCACCCGCATCCGAGCCAAGCCGCCGATACGCGGCTCCGAATCCGACAATGCCCGCGACGTTCTCCGTCCCTGCTCGGCGCTGTCGCTCCTGCGACCCTCCCTGGATCTGTGGAAGCATCTGGATTCCCCGTCTGACGAAGAGCGCCCCGACGCCCTGCGGCCCACCCAGCTTATGCGCCGATAGGCTGACAAGATCAGCCTGCCAGGCGTCGACATCGATGGCCTCGTGGGCCGCGAACTGCACCGCATCGACGTGGAACTTCGCGCCGTGTCCGCGCACGATCTCGCCGATGGCCGCGACCGGCTGAATGGTCCCGACCTCGTTGTTGGCAGCCATCACGCTCACCAGCGTCGTGCGCTCGGTCATGGCCGCGGCGACGTCGATCGGGTCCACGCGGCCGTCCGCGTCAACCGGCAGAACCGTCACCTCGAAGCCGCTGCGCTCGAGAATGGCAGTCGCATTCAGAACGGCCTTGTGCTCGACGGCGGTGGTGATGACATGGCGACCCCGCGACGTCGCCGCCCACCCGACGCCCTTGATGGCCAAGTTGTCGGCCTCAGTGCCGCCGGCGGTGAAAACGATCTCACGAGGCTGTGCGCCGATCCCCTGCGCGATGATCTCGCGCGCTTCGTCGATCCCCTGCCGTGCGCGGCGACCCGACGCATGCAGGCTCGAGGGATTGCCGCCGTGCGTCGTGAGGTACGGCAACATCGCTTCCAGCACCTCCGGGAGCAGGGGTGAGGTTGCGGCGTGGTCGAGATAGACGGCCATGCCTTGATGATAGCCGTGGGCCGTTTAGAGCGCGCTCGTGCCGCTGGAAGTTGCCATCCACCGATGTGATCGGCGTCAGAAACGACGCGGCACGCGGCTGCCAATCAGGTTGGCGCTACGACCGGCCAGCGGACCGATTCGCCCGTTCCTCGGTCGCTTTGCCAAGCCAGGTGGCCGTACGACCGAGGAACCGTCACCCATGGGTCACAACGCCGGTTGGCACTCGCCGCCCGCGCCCGGGCTCGAGGGATCGTGCTCAACTCCCTCATGCGGTCCCGACCGAATCAGTCGCCGCGGCCGCCTAACATCGGCGTCAGCGGAACATGGCAACGTCCCGGAGCAAGGAGAGGTGGCACGTGATCGTTCGGACCCTGGGTGAGATCAGCGGCACGGAGCTCGATGTGCGCGGCGACGGCTGGCGCGCGCAACGACTGCTGGTGCGCGACGACGGCCTCGGATTCTCGCTGTCGGAGACCACCGTCGAGACCGGCACGGAGATGCATCTCTGGTACAAGCACCACAACGAGGCCTGTTACTGCATCGAGGGAGAGGCCGAGATCACCGAGCGTGACACCGGCGTCGTGCACCGCATCGGTCCCGGATCGGTCTATGCACCGGAGCACGACCGGCACACGATTCTCGTCATCTCGCCGCTGCGCCTGGTGTGCGTCTTCAACCCGGCGCTGACTGGTCGCGAGACCCACGATGCCGACGGCAGCTACCTGCCGGCAGGGGCCTGAGCTACTCGCCGATGCGTATCGGCACGCAGAAGTTCTCGCCAGCGTTTCCGGTGCAGATCCGGTAGTCGCCCGGCTCTGCGACCTCGGGAATCGGGACCCGATCCGGTCCCGGTCCCCCCACGCCGATGTCTTCCACGGCGATCGGTTCGGCGCCGACGGGATGCCAGGAACGCTTCCAGCCTGCGCCTGGACCGTCCGACAGCAGGTCGAAGCGGTGGGCCCAGGAATTTCCGACGCGCTGCTCGAGGATGAACAGGACACCGCGAGTGGTTTCCTCGGGGAACGTCAAGGCCACCACGCCGCCGGGCGAGGTGACCGCAGGATCCGCCACCATCAACTCCGGTTGCAGCTGTGCCTCCGGATCGGCGGGGCCCGCGATCGAACCGGCTTCGGAGCATCCCGAAGCGATCACAACCACAAGAAGAAGAAGCAAGATTCGCATCATGAGGAAGCAGACGCGCATGGTGGCAGCGAGGTTCCGGCTCAGTCCTCAGCAAGCACAGCGGCGGGTCATGGAGGAAGAGCGCCAAGTCCGCCTCAACAACGGCGGAAGCCGTTACCCTCCGCGGACCTTCAGCCGCTGCGATTCCCCCATCCCGGCGATGAGCGGACGTGCGCGGCCGATGAGCTCGGGGACGCCGGACAGCAACAGCGAAGCGTCGTGGTCATCCTCGGACCGCCAGACCTCGGTGATCCATATCACGTCGTCATCGATCTCCGAAGTGCTGACGAGATAGAGCTCGCAGCCGGTGGCATCCTGCATGAGGCGCGCCGCCTGAAGCATGTGCGCAAGCAGTGCGTCGCGCTGCCCGCGTTGAGCGACCAGAGAGCCATGGAGGCCAAAGCGCGCCATCGGCTCAATCATCGGTGACGATCCGCAGATGGAGCTCGTCGAGCTGAGCCTGGGCGATGGGCGACGGCGCGTCCATCATGAGATCAGTGCCCGACTGGGTCTTCGGGAAGGCCATGACCTCGCGGATATTGTCGACCTCTGCATAGAGCGCAGCCCATCGGTCAAGGCCGATGGCGATCCCGCCGTGGGGCGGGGCGCCATACTCGAGGGCATCGAGGAGCGCGCCGAACTGGTCACGCATCCCCTCGAGCGTGTGGCCCATCAGGGCGAACGACTTCTCGAGCAGCTCGCGCTGGTGGATGCGGATCGAGCCACCGCCCGACTCCCAGCCATTGAGCGCCAGGTCGTACTGCTGGGCGCGGACACTGCCCGGATCAGACTCGATGCGGTCGATATCCTCGGGTGCGGGGGCACTGAACGGGTTGTGGGTCGCATCCCAGCGCTCGCCCTCGGCATCCCAGGTGTACATCGGGAACCGGTGGACCCAGACGTAGCCGAGCACACCCGGCTGGCGCAGTCCGAGCCGATCCCCCATCGCCAGCCGGACGTGGCCGAGCGCCTCCGCGCCGGCGATCCGGTCGGCATCGGCGACGATCAGGATCAGGTCTCCGGGATTCGCGGCAACGGCGGCGACCAGCTCCGCCTCGCGACCCTCGAGGAATTTCGCCGCCGGGCCGTGGAGTGATCCATCGTCCTGAACGGACAGATACACCAGCCCCTTCGCGCCGTGGCGCTTCGTGAGATCGATCAGCTCGTCGAGCTGCTTGCGCGAGTAGTCGCCGCAGCCGGGCGCCACGATTCCGAAGACGGCTCCACCGGCCGCGATCGGCTCGCTGAAGACCCGGAAATCGACTCCGCGGACGGCGTCGGTCAGGTCGACGAGCTCCATGCCGAACCGGATGTCGGGCTTGTCGGAGCCGTATCGGTTCATGGCGTCCGCGTAGGTCAGCCGGGGAAAGGGCTCGGTCAGGATCGGCCGCTCGGGGAGGATCTCCTTCGCCACCCGGGTGACCATACGCTCGACGGTCGAGATGACGTCCTCCTCGGCGACAAAGCTCATCTCGATGTCGACCTGGGTGTGCTCCGGCTGGCGGTCGCCCCGCATGTCCTCGTCGCGATAGGCGTGCGCAAGCTGGAAGTAGCGATCGTACCCCGCCACCATGAGCAGCTGTTTGAGCACCTGCGGCGACTGCGGAAGCGCGTAGAACTCGCCCGGCCGCAGCCGCGACGGCACCACGAAGTCACGCGCGCCTTCGGGGGTGCTTCGAATGAGGGTGGGAGTCTCGATCTCGACGAAGCCATCGTCCTCGAGCGCACGTCGAATGGCCGAGGCCAGACGTGAGCGCATCAGCATGCGGGCCTGCATCGGCGGACGTCGAAGGTCGAGATACCGGTGCTTCAGGCGCAGCGACTCGTCGAGGCCGGGCTGCTCCTCGTTGATGTAGAACGGCGGCACCTTCGACGGATTGAGCACGACAAACCGATCCACCACGACCTCGATCTCACCGGTCGCCAGCTCAGCGTTGGCGGTTCGCTCCGGTCGCGCTCGCACTGCGCCCTCGACCTGCACGACCCATTCGTTGCGGGCCGGCTCGGCCGCAAGGTGCGCGTCCCCGGCATCCTCGGCGTTGGTGACCACCTGGGTGATGCCGTGACGGTCGCGCAGGTCGAAGAATGCGAGGTGCCCGTGATCGCGCCGCCGATGCACCCAGCCAGCCAGCGTCACGCGCTCACCGACATGATCGGAGCGCAGCTCGCCACAGGTGTGCGTGCGGAAGGAGGTGCTCATGGGACGGGCCATGGTAGCCGATGCGTCGGGCGTATCATCCGACGCCGATGTTCCGCCCTCGCCGCTCCCTCACGCCCGCACCGCACCCCCACGCGCGGGCGCTGAGCGATGCATTCCGGCGCGCGGAATCGATCGGACCGATCCGGCCCGCGGTGGTCGGGCTCGCCGCGGGCCTGATCGCCGCGTACGCCACTGACGGATTGCTCGCCGGCTTCCTGGTCACGCCATTGCGACAGGTGGCTTCCGCCGGGGCGTTCGTGGCGGTCATGGCGCCGTTGTGGCTGCTGGTGCAGCCCGCGAACGTGCGGCGTGCACACGATGTGATGACCTGGTTGAACGGTTGGGAAACCGAGCGCTGGCAGGACGAGATGGGCCAGCGGCTGACGGCTCTGCCACGCGCGACCCCGGCAATGGTCGATGCGCTGCCGGACACGATGGGCCTGCGGCCACTGCGCGTCGAGCTGCTGGCCGCCAACGGCCGGGTCGATGAGGCCCGTGAGCGGCTGGCCATGCTACCCGCCGATACACCATGGCAGCGGTTCGAGCGCGCAGCGCTTGCCGAATGGATCGCGTGGTGGGCGGACGAGCCCGGCGACCAGGGCGACATGCGACGCGCGGCCGAGGAGGTGGAGCATGAAGAGCGGCGGCTTGCCGCGCACGCCATGGTGGCAGCAGCGGAGGCGCGTCGTGCGGCCACGTCCGGCGGTGACGCCATCGGCCCTCTCTCTGCTGTTCGCGACGAGCTTGGCGATCGACCACGGCGCTACGCGTTCGGCTACAGCGCCGGCGTGCTGACCACGGTGACCCTCATGGGCCTGGTGGCGAGCGTCGCGATCACGGTCGCGAGCGGCTTCATCCGCTGACGATCGGCGCGATCTCTTCGATCGAGACGGCATCGCGCTGACCGCCGGTGGCCAGGTCCTTGAGCGCCATGGCGTCCCCGTCGCCGATGATCACCGCCCAGCGTGCGCCCGCCTTCGAGGCTGACTCGAGCTGCTTGCCGAGCTTTCGTGATGAGCCGTCCGGCCGAACCGCCAGGCCCGCCTGACGCAGCGTTCCCGCAATCTGCAATCGGCGATCGTGATCGTCCCCCATCCCCAGCACCGCCACCAACTCCCCGCGCGGCGCGGGCGCGACGCCCTGCTCCTCCATGGCGAGAATCGTTCGGTCCAGGCCGATCCCGAAGCCGATGCCCGGCGCCGGCCGTCCACCAAGCAGCTCGACGAGGCCGTCATAGCGGCCACCACCGCCCAGCGCCTGTTGCTGCCCCTCACGACCGGCGACATAGAACTCGAACGCCGTCCGCGTGTAGTAGTCGAGCCCACGAACGAGCCGATGATCGAGCTCGTAGCGGACCCCGAGAACGTCGAGCAGCGCGCGGATCGCGTCGAAGTGCTCGCGACAGGCATCGCACAGGTGATCCATGCCGCGCGGCGCATCGGCGGCCAGCTCAGGCGGTAGATCCTTGTCGTCGAGCACGCGCAGCGGGTTGATGCGCAATCGGCGCCGGGAATCCAGGCTGAGGCGGTCCTCGTGAGCGGCGAAATGGTCGACGAGCGCCTGGCGATAGCGCGGGCGACATTCGGCGTCGCCGATGGAGTTGATGCGCGCGACCACATCGGTCAGGCCGACCTCCGCGTAGAACCGATGTCCAAGCTCGATCAACTCAGCGTCAACGGCGGGGCCGGCGTCGCCGATGACCTCCACGTCCCACTGGCTGAACTGGCGATAGCGGCCGGCCTGCGGGCGGTCGTATCGGAACATGGGGCCGATCAGCGTCAGTCGCAGTGGGCCGGGCCTGACGTGCATGCCGTGCTCGATGAAGGCACGAACGATCCCGGCTGTCGGTTCGGGGCGCAGCGCCCACGGTGCGGCCTCCTCGCCGCTGCCCTGCGCGCCGGAGACCCGGAACATCTCCTTCTCGACCGCGTCGGAGGACTCGCCCAGGCCGCGGGCGAAGAGCTCGACGCGCTCGAAGAGCGGGATCTCGATTCGATCGAACGCGTACCGGCGCGCCAGGTCACGGGCCACGCTCTCCACATGGCTCCACGCCGACGTCTCCTCGGGAAGCAGGTCACGCGTGCCGCGCGGAGCGGCGATGTTCCGAGACATGCGCGGAAGTCTACCGTCGTGTCGTTATCACTGGATCATGGCCTCCTTTCTGCGGCAGATTCTCACCGGATGAGAATCCGACAGCAATCTCGACGACGATCACGCTCGTGCCCTCGGAGCCGTGGTGCCGATGCCGGTATAGCTCTCGGGACGTGACGAGCGCTGACGTCTACCTCGACTCGCGCGTGACGCTGGTCACATCGCGCAGCCGTTCGATCTTGGCCAGGACGCGCGCCAGCTGCTGGAGCGACTCCACCTTGAAGGTGGCGGTGATGACGGCCGTCCCATCGGCATGGGTGGCCACCGAGGCCGCCACGATGTTCACCTTGTACTCGGCCACGACATTGGTGATATCGCTCAGCAGTCCCGGCCGATCGAGGGCGGAGATGCGGACCGTGATCGGGTAGGTCTGCTGCCCCGCAAGCTCCCATTCGACGTCGATCAGTCGCTCGATATCCCGCTCGGACAGGACCGATGGACAGGACGCCCGATGCACCGTCACGCCCTTGCCACGGGTCACGTACCCGGTGATCTCGTCGCCGGGGATCGGCGAACAGCACTTCGCAAAACGCACCAGCAGGTCGCCGACACCCTTGACCTTGACCCCGGTCGTCGAGGGAGCGGCGGGGGGCGCCTCTTCGGGAAGCGTGATCGCCGCGTCATCGTGGATCTCGAGCTTGCTGACGACGCTGGCGGAGCTGACCGCGCCATACCCGATGGCGGCGTAGAAGTCATCCATCTCGCGATAGCGGTACTGGGCCGCGATCTCGGCCAGCTTGACGGCGTCCACCGAGGCCAGGGTCTCGTGGGCCAGGCGCCGCAGCTCGCGGTCCAGCAGCTCCTTCCCCTGGGTGATGTTCTCGTCGCGCTGTTGACGCTTGAACCAGGCCCGGATCTTCTCCTTGGCGTGGCTGGTGCGCACGATGTTCATCCAGTCGCGGCTTGGCCCGTGCGCCGCCTTCGTGGTCACGATCTCGACGATGTCACCGTTGCGGAGCTTGTAGTCGAGCGGCACGAGCCGGTTGTTGACCTTCGTGCCGATCGTCCGGTGGCCGACATCGGTATGGATCCGGTAGGCGAAGTCGAGCGTCGTCGCGCCGGCCGGAAGATCCTTGACGTCGCCCTTCGGGGTGAAGACGAAGACCTGGTCCTGGAACACGTCGAGCTTGATCCCCTCGACGAACTCGGTGGCGTCACTGACCTCGCGCTGCCAGTCGATCAGCTGCCGAACCCAGGCCAGCTTCTCGTCATAGCGACGATCGCCGCGACTCCCTTCCTTGTAGCGCCAGTGGGCGGCGATGCCTGCCTCCGACACCTCGTGCATCTGGTAGGTGCGAATCTGGACCTCGAGCGGCTTGGCCTCCGGTCCGATGACCGCGGTGTGCAGCGACTGGTACATGTTCGCCTTGGGCATGGCGATGTAATCGTCGAACTGCCCGGGCACCGGTCGCCACAGCGAATGCACCACGCCGAGGGCGGCGTAGCAGTCCTTCACCTCCGCGACGAGCACGCGAATGGCATGCAGGTCATAGATCTCGGTGAACTCCGATCCCTTGCGCTCCATCTTCCGGGCTATCGAGTAGAGGTGCTTCGGACGGCCGCTGATCTCGGACGTGATGCCGACCTTGCCGAGCTCCTTGCGCAGGATCCCGATGCTCTTGTTGACGAAGCTCTCTCGTGCTCGACGCCGGTCAGTCAGCATCTCGACCAGTTGCCGATACTTGTCGGGCTCGAGGTACTTGAATGCGAGATCCTCGAGCTCCCATTTGATCTGCCACATGCCGAGCCGATGCGCCAGCGGCGCGTAGATCTCCATCGTCTGCCGCGCGATGCGCTGCTGCTTGTCGGTCGCCAGGAACTCGAGCGTGCGCATGTTGTGCAGCCGATCGGCGAGCTTGATGATCACGACGCGGACGTCCTCGGCCATGGCCATGAACATCTTCCGGATATTCTCGGCCTGCTGCTCCTCCATCGTCCGCGCGCTGCCGAACTTGCTGAGCTTGGTGACACCGTCCACCAGCCGTGCCACCTCGCGGCCGAACCGCTTCTCGAGGTCGGTGACGGCGATATCGGTGTCCTCGGGAACATCGTGCAGGAGCGCGGCGGCCAGCGTCTCGGCGTCCATCTGGAGCGTCGCCAGGTAGTACGTCACCTCGATCGGATGCGTGACGTACGGCTCACCAGAGCTGCGAAGTTGTCCGTCATGTGCGGTGACGGCTGTTTCGTGCGCCCGTCGAATCAGCGTCTCATCGACGTTCGGTCGGTGACGCCGCGCCTCCGCCACGATCTCATCGACCGTGTGAAGCCGCTCGCCCGCAGGTTCACCGCCGCGCGTCATCCGTTGCACGACGGCTGCCGGGGAGAAGCGAGCCAGCTGAGCCATAGGACTCCCGATGCTAGCACGCGCCACGCTCCGGCTCGGGGCCTGGCGGTCCCGCGCGGCTCGCCAGCGGTCCACATTCACACCAGGTCACCAGCAGGCGCGGCGAAGCAGCGTGAACCGTCGAAATTCACACCACACGTGATTCGGGGCGGTTCCCCGGCCTCTGCGCGTGCGTCATGCACGCCTCGTGTGAATATGGACGCTTCAGTGCGGCCGTCGGCCACCGCTCAGCGGACCAGGGCCAGGCCTTCCACCACGCGCACGGACGGCAGTCGGCGCAGAACCTCCGGCGCGAGCTTGAGCTTGGAGGACCGATTTCCGCCCCCGAGCACGATCCACGGCGCATCCATGACACGTGAGTCGACCAGGATCGGCAGGCCATCCGGCAGGCCAAATGGCGTGACGCCGCCGATCTCCATGCCCGTCAGGGCCCGCACCGGATCAGCGCTGGCGAAGGAGGCCTTGCGGACGCCCATCTCGCGACGCACGACCCTGTTGACATCGAGCGAGGTCGTCGCGAGAAGGACACACACGACGAAAGTCGGCTCGGCTCCCCTCGAGGCCACGACGATCGTGTTTGCGCTCCGATCGAGCGGCACCCCGTAGGCCTCGACGAAGGCGGCGGTGTCAGCCAGCTCGGGATCGCACGCCATGACCTCGAATTCGACGCCGATCTCATCGAGCCGACGACGCACGCTCGGGTGCAGCAGTTCGGCCGTCATTCGACCTCGGGGATTCCATGGCCCTCGCGGCCGAGGAGCTTCAGGCGAACTCGCTGGGCAAGGCCATATGCGGGAATGGCGAGGCGCAGCGCGGCGTCCATCGGCGCGCGGAGCGGCAGGTCGCGAGCGCCCACGTACTCGATCTCCTCGCCGCCGAACCCTTCCTTGAACTGGCGGATGCCGCCGGTCGCCAGGCCCCACATGTCGTACACGCGAAAGCCCTCGCTGGCGAAGTCTGCGATGGCAGTCCATTTCAGCAGGTAGTTCGCGCGCGCATCGGCGCCGGCATCGGTCATGCCGCCATAGGACTCGACCGCACGGTCGCCGCAGGTGAAATGGTAGAGCACCGCGACACGCTCGCCATCGCGGACCGCGAAGCTGAGGCGGACCCGACCGGTGGGGGCGAAGATCGACCACACGCGCTCGTAGTAGAACGCCTGGCGCGCGACGAATCCGGCGCGATTCGCCGTGAATTGATAGATGCGATTGAAGTCCGCCAGCGCCGGACCAATGACCTCCGGCGGTGTCGCGCCGTCGAAGCGCTCGATGGTGATGCCGGATCGCTCGGCCTTGTTGACGTATTGCCGATGCTTCCGCTTCAGCGCGGACCTGAGCGCCTCAGCGCCGGGCGTCAGGTCGATCAGGCGCGTGGTCGGAGGTTGGATCTTCGGCGCGGCACGCCACGGTGCCTGAAGCAGCGCGGTCCCGTACGCGGTGGCGATCTGCGCTTCGGGATCGGCGCGCACGGTGGCGATCCTCTCGACGTTCCCCAGTGCTCGCAATGCGGCGCCGAGCGCGACCCGAACCTCTGGGTCGTCCAGGTCGCCGATCGGGCCGCGCGGCACGTACGCCAGGTGCCAGCCGACGATCGGCATGGGGCGGAGCAGGAGCTGCGCGCCCGCGACCGGATGGTCCCGGGAAGGGCCGATCGCCAGGCGCAGGGGCTTCCAGCCACCCATCGCGCGGACCTCACCCCATTCCCAGAGCTGCGGAAACGCGTGATAGGGGGCGGCTTCGACGAACGCATTCCAGGCGCCAGGATCGGTCACGCGCCAGGCGCGCAGAGGGAGGGAAGTCATCGATCCGACCATCCTGCCTCACGAAGCGCATCGCGTGCCACGCCGACCTCGTCCCAGGGTCGCCTGTCCGCGCCGTAGAACATGCTCGCCTCGTGTCCCTTCCCGGCGAGAAGGATCACGTCGCCCTCCCGTGCCAGGCCGATCGCTCGCCCGATCGCCTCGCGCCGGTCGTCGATCACCCAGAGCGTCTCGCCGTCGCGGCCGCCCACCGACCGGGCGCCATCGGCGATCTCCTCGTTGATCGTGCGTGAATCCTCAAGCCGTGGATCCTCGTCGGTCAGGATCACAACATCAGCGAGCTCGGCCGCGACGCGACCCATGGGTCCGCGCTTGGTGGCGTCACGCTCCCCCGCCGATCCGAAGACCGCGATCAGTTGACCGGCGGTCACGGGACGCAGCATCTCCAGGACCTTGCGCAGCGAATCCTCCGTGTGCGCGTAGTCGACGATGACGGCGAACGGCTGACCGGCTTCCACCCGCTGCATTCGGCCAGGGACCCCGCTCGTGTCGCGCAGCGCATCGGCCGCGCGTCCCAGGTCGAGGCCGAGTGCCTCCCCGACCGCCAGGGTCGCGAGCGCATTGGAGACGTTGAATCTGCCCGGCAATGCAATGCGGACGATGCCCTGCCAGGAAGGCGCCTCGAGTCGGAAGCGTGTGCCTGTCGCCTCTGCCGCGAGGTCGATGGCACGCAGGTCGGCATCGGCGTCGATCCCGTAGGAGATCACCCGATTCCGCGCCCGACCTCGGAAGGATGCGTAGCTCGAGTCATCGGCGTTGAGGATGGCGATCGGCGATTCCTGGATCAGGAGCGCCTTGGCTGCCCGATAGCGTTCGACCGTTCCGTGGAACTCCAGGTGCTCGCTTGTCACGGTGGTCACGACCCCGATGTCGAAGCGGCAGTTCCGCGTCCGTTCCAGCGCCAGACCGTGCGACGTCGCTTCCATGACCACGCTGTCGTTGCCGGCCGCCACCATGCGCGCCAGCAGCTCCTGGAGCTCGAGTGCCTCGGGGGTCGTGTTGCGCGCCTCGTTCGGCCGCACGCCCGCCCCGACACCGGTGAATACCGTACCGATCTGCCCCG
>JACDBZ010000028.1 GCA_013694645.1 Chloroflexota bacterium | reverse complement strand
TCGGCTACCGCATCAAGCGCCGCGACCCGCCGCATCGGATCTTCATCGCCAAGAGCTACAACGCCATCGTATCTGTGCTGTTCGGCCTTCGAGTTCGAGACATCGACTGCGCCATGAAGCTCTTCCGACGCGAGGTCTTCGATGGCCTGCCGCTCGACACCGACTCGCCGTTCCTGTCGGCCGAGCTGCTCATCAAGCTGCGAGCGCGCGGCGAGCGGATGGCGCAGGTCGGCGTGAACCACTATCCGCGGGCGGCAGGCACCAACACCGGCGCAAGCTTCCGCAAGATCCTGCGCACGTTCCGCGACATCGGAAAGCTGCGACTGGCGCTCTGGACCCGACGGCGCGAGGTGCTCGGCCTCCGCGCCGCTAGCTGTCGAGCGCCGCAATCTTGACGCTTTGGCCGTAGGGTATATACGTGTACACGCTACGGACGGCAGTGCCTACGATTCGTCTGCGGGCGGGCCTTTTTCGCCCGAGATGTCCACGTCGAGCGAGTTGACGAACTCGCGGAAGACCGCGAGCCGTTCCTCCTCCTCGGCCGTGCCCTCTTCCGTGCTGTCGGGTTCGACGCCCGCCTCGTCGAGGACGCGTTCGTCCACGTAGATGGGGGAGGCGGTCCGCACCGCGACCGCGATGGCATCGGAGGTGCGTGAGTCGATCTCGCTCTCGTCGCCGCTGGCGTTCTCGATGTACAGGCGGGCGTGGAAGGTGCCATCGGTCACGTGGGTCACGACGACGCGACTGATACCCGCGCCGAGCGTGGCGAGCATGCTGACAAGGAGGTCATGCGTGAGTGGCCGCTCGGCGGAGAGACCCTGGAGCCGCATGGCAATGGCATTGGCCTCGGAGGGACCGATCCAGATCGGCAGGTATCGATCTCGCTCGGACTGCTTGAGGATCACCACGTGCTGGCTCGAGAGCATGTGCACGCGCACGCTCTCGACCACCATCTCGATGAGCCGGACCCGGCCAAACGGCTCTTCCGCCATGGACCGATTCTAGCGTCGGCTACTCGAGCACGAGCCGAACGACACCACCGGCGGTGAGGAGATAGGCGGCGGCCGGGCCGTCGCTGACCGAGGTGACTGCGAGGCCACGGACGTCGTCCAGCGCCCCAGCCGCCGGCCCGTCGGCGGGGGCCATCCACTGACCAACGAAGGCGCCGTCAGCACGCTGGAACGCGATGATCCGAGCGTTGGCCGCGTCGTAGACATACAGAAGGTCGCGGTCGCCGACCGTTGCGCCGTCGAGAAGCCGGTAATCGAGGTCCGGCCGCACGTCTCCATCAGGCGGAAGATCCAGCGAATAGTCGGCCTGGTCGCGCGGTGAGCCGAAGTCGACGCGCGTGACCGTATCGGCATGAAGCAGCCAGGCATTGACGTCCACGCGCAGGTCTCGCGCCTCACGCGGGTCAAGGTCCGGCTCTTCGAGCAGGAACGGCTCTGCCGGATCCGGATACGTGACCGGAATCACGGCCCGCGGCGCCCATCTGTCGATCTCGCCGGTGGCGCCGTCCACCAGGTACAGGGTGAAGATCTCGAGCGGCGGCCGGTGCTGGAGCGCGCCGATCAGGGTCGTCGCCGAGCTGATCTCGGCAGCACCCGCGAGGGGCATCCTGCGCGGGATCCTCTCGGTCAGGTCGATGCGCCATGCCGTCCGCTGGCGATCGATGACCACCACGTCCGTGGCAGCCGTCGCGATCAGCCACGGGTCGCCCGGTATCTCACCACTTTCGAGCGCCAGGCCGGCCCGATAGATCACGGTGACGCTGCTATCGGCAGGATCCGTGCGCAGGATGCGACCGCGTCCGGCGTCGAGGATCCACAGCGATCCGTCGCTGCCGGCCACCATGTCGACCAGGTCGACGTCATCGAGACTGGCCTCGACGTCCACCACGCGATCCACCGCCTCGACGCGCGCCACCTGGTACAGCGCGTCGAGGCCGCGATCGATCCGGCGTCGAAGTGGCGCGAGCTGTCCGTCATCCACGCCGACGCTCGATGCGCGCGCCACCGCCACGTGGGCGTCGGCCAGGAGCTCGACCGCGCGGGCCGGGTCGCGGTCGACGAGGTCGGCACCGTCGACCCGATCCTCGACAATCTCGACCAGGTCTACCGCTTCGGCGATCGCGTCCCGAGCGATGCTTGCGCGGGGGATGGCGTCGGTCGGACGAGGTGCCGGAAGCCCGGCCACCGTCGATCCCAGTGCGAGGATGCCGGCCACCACGACCATGCCGGCCAGGCCGACCCGACGCCGGCGCCCCTGCTCGCGTTCGGCTGTGCGGGGGATGGTGCGCGGATACTCGGGCCGCCGGCGTGGCACGAAGGCGAGGACCCAGGTGAGGACCGTCAGTACGCCACGGCCGAACGCCGATCTCGCGCTCTCGGCGGCGTCCCCGGCGCGATGCAATCCGCGACCGATGGCATCCGCGAGCGGCACCGGACTCTGATCCGGGAGGCCGGCGAACGGTTCGGCCGGGCGTACTGGCTCGAGGTGCTGGGTGGTGGCCGTCGCTGAGAGACCGGTCACCTCGATCACCAGGAGGCCATCCGACCCCGAGCCGCCGCGGATGGCGAAGAGGTGCTGAAGGTGCTCGACCGCCTGACCGGGACGCATCGTGGCAAGGGTTCGCTTCAGATCGTCCACGCCAATGGTATGGGCGAAGTGTCGACTGACAAGGGCGATGCGGTCATCGGCGGCCAGGGCGCCCTGCCACGTGTACGGCTCGACCTCGAGCGCTTCGCCAAGGGTCGCGGCCACGCGGCGCCGACGGATCCGCGGGTCCTCCTCTGCGACGGCCGGAGGAGGCGGGATCTCGTACATGCGTCCATCGCGGACGATGACCGCGCTCGCCGGCCCGAGCTTCACGGCGTGCGCCTCCCGGGCGCGGATCACGACGGCGACGATGCTCACGCCTGACCGACGAGGGATCCCGAGGCGACGGCGCCCGTGATAGAGCCGCCGGTTCGCGCCGGCAAGCGCTCGAGCCAGAGACACGGTGACGCCGGCCGAGAGGTCGTAGTAGTAGTCACGCTGAATGACGTCAAGCGCCTCGCGCGCGGCCCTGGCCAACGACGTGGTGCCGCCGGTCAACTGCGCCAGGAGGAAGAGGCTGCCCTTCGTGCGCGCCAGCGACCCGATCGCCGGCTCATGAAACGCCATGAGATCAAACGCGTCGGTCGGGCGCTCTTCCGCAGACGGCAGTCCGATCCTGGTTGCGAAACGGTTGCTCATGGCGGCCGTTGGTGCTCGTGAGTGATTGCTTGCGGCCGATTATAGGGCCCGCTCCGCTCCAGCCCGACCCACCGATACGGCCATGCCGATGAGCACGATGGTCGCCCCCGGACGACCCCGCATGCGCTGGTTCACGGCCCAGGTCAGTGCATCACCACGCAACTTCAGCTCCTGTGCGAGCATCGGGTCCGAGGCCTCGACGTGCGCCGTGCCTCCGGTCACCCGTCGGACCCGGCTGGTGAGAGGACCGCGCTCCAGGCGTGCCTCGGCCACGACCTCGGCCCAGGCGAGCCGCACCTGCGCCAGGGCAAGCTGCCCGGCGGCGGCGGGGCCCATGCACGCCATGAGCGCTCGCTGCACCGCCGCGCCGGCCTCCTCGCGGCCGCTCATGGTTCCTGGACCAGGCGGCCACGATCGATGTGCCAGACTGCTGCCCGGCGTCGACGCGCGCTCTCGAGCGTTCCGGGGTCGGCGGTCGTCACGACCACCTGCCCGCGGTCGGCGAGCAGGGCGGAGAGCCGACCCGCGCGGTCCGGATCAAGCTCGCTGAAGACATCGTCCAGGAGGACGATCGGTCGGGGTCCATCCGCGCCCAGGAGATCCGTCTCGGCCAGCTTCATGGCCAGGATGATCGTGCGCTGCTGTCCGCGGCTGGCATGACCGGCGACATCCCGCCCGCCCAGCGCGGCGCGCAGGTCATCACGCTGTGGCCCGACCAGGCTGACACCGTTCCATGCCTCCTTCTGGCGAACGTCGGCGATTCGGCGCCGATACGCGTCGGCCAGCTCGGCATCGGTCGGTGATCGACGCCCGGCCGCATCCCGCTGGGGCCATGCCTCTTTGAGCGCATCCTGATAGATCAACTCGACGGATGCCCCGCGTTCCCGATCGGTGGCCACGGCATCGTGCAGCGGACCGATGCGCGTCACCAGCTCGCCCATCACCTCGAGCCGGGCCCGCATGACCCTGGCCCCGAGCTGCGCCAGCTGCTCATCCCAGAAGCCGAGGGTGTCGATCGATGCCTCATCGGCACGGATCGCACGGAGCAGGGCGTTGCGCTGGGTGACCACCCGCGCCACATCAATCAGGTCGCGGGCCGCGCGCCGATCGCGCTGCGCCACGATGCCGTCAAGGAAGCGACGCCGCTCCGACGGCGCCCCGACCAGCAGGAGCATCTCTTCCGGGCGGAAGAGGACGGCGCGCGCAATCTCCGTGAGGGCCGAGGTCCGGCGCGGGACGCCGTTGACCATGAGGCGCTTGCGAATGCCGGGCGTCGGCTCCACGCCCGGCAGGACAAGCTCGATCGCCGACCCGCCGCTCTCGGTGCCGCCCGCCAGCTCCAGCTGAATGCGGGCAAAGGGTCTCCCGTGACGCACGAGGTCGGCGTCCACCCCGGCGCGATGGGAACGGCCGACGATCGTGGCGTGGATGGCCTCGAGCAGGTTGGTCTTGCCGGTACCATTCGGACCCGCAATCACCGTGAGGCCGGGGTGCGGAGTCAACTCCGCTCGTGCGTAACTGCGGAAGTCGGTCAGCGTCAGCCGGGTCAGCTCCATCGTGGCATCAACGGCACGCGGCACCGCGCGCAGGGCCATGGTGCGACCTTACGACGCGGTCCGGACCGGCATGATGACGTGAACGTAGTCGTCCTTGCCGATACCCCGGATGACGCCGGGGGCGAGTGGCCCGGAGAGCTCGAGTGCCGCTTCCTCGGCGCCGAGGTTGCTCAGCACGTCGATCAGGTAGCGCGCGTTGAACGCGATCGCCGTCGGTGATCCCTCGATGGCGGCATCGACCGTATCGGCGTTGTCGCCGACGT
The DNA here is from genome assembly GCA_013694645.1 of Chloroflexota bacterium. GTDB lineage: Bacteria > Chloroflexota > Limnocylindria > QHBO01 > QHBO01 > JACDBZ01. Next base: position 7,576 of record JACDBZ010000028.1, on the reverse strand, counting down.
CGGCGGCGTGCGCGGTGATCGCGACGCCGGATCCATTGGCCTCGTCCCCACCGATCTCGATCTTCACGATATTCGCACTGTCGCGGGCGAAGATGCTCGCGCGACGCGTGCCGGCCAGGAAAGCCTCTCGATCGATGACCGCCCGCGAGCTGTGCGATGCCGGGATGACCGGCTCGTAATTTGGAAACTGGCCCTCGATCAACCGACTCACGAGGTCGATCCCCTCGACATGAAAGAGCACCTGGCTCTTGTTGGGCGTGACCGTGATCTCGATCGGTGTCTCGGTATCCGGCAGGATGCGCATCAGCTCGGCATACGAACGACCCGGCACCACGATCGTGATCTCGGGGCTCACGGCCTTTTCGAGCGTCACGGTGCGAACGGCGATCCGGTAGTTATCGGCTGCGGCCAGCGTCATCCGGTCGCCGATCAGCTTCGTCAGGACGCCCGTCAGGATGGGACGGCTCTCGTCCGAGGCGGTGGCAAACACGACCTGGCCGAGTGCCTCTCGCAAGACCCTGGCGTCCACGCTGGTGACCGGCGAGTCTCCGATGGCGGCCACCACCGGGAATTCATCGGCCTCGATCCCCTTGATGCTCGATCGGTTGTTCCCGCTCGTGAGCTTCAGGGTCCGGTCCTTCGGCGAGAGGACCAGGTCGATTCGCTGGTTCGGAAGCGACGCCACGAGATCGGTCAGGAGCTTCGCCGGGACGGTGATCTCGCCTTCCTCGCTCACCTTGCCGGGGACCCAGCAGTTGATGCCGATCTCGAGGTTCGTGGTGGTCAGCTTCAGCCCGGCATTCTCCGTCCTGAGCAGGACATTGGCGAGAACGGGCAGGGTGGCGCGCGGGCTCACCGCGCGGCTAACGGTGCTCAGCCCGCGAGCCAGGTTCTCCTGCATCACCGAGATGTTCATGCCGTCCTCATCTGCTTGGGTCGTGGCTTCAGCCGTTATCCACGATTTACTGGTTCGTCCTATCGGTTCAGGAGATAGATTACCTACTCGTCGCCGTCTCCAGTAGGCGTGTGGATGATGTGGATGAACGCATTCCCCGCTGCTTCAATCGAGCGTGGCCCTGGTGTGCGGATAACAGGTCGATCGGTGGTCGATATCCATGGGCCGGCCACTCATGAAAGGCGGACGAGATCGGCATGGCTGTGGATGCAGGGTACCGGGCCGAGTGCGCAACGGTGCCGATTGTCCACAATGGCCCCGAGATATCCACCAGATCGGGCCAGTTATCCACCATTTCCCATGATTCGATGCGGGGAAGGGTCGATCTCGACGGTGCCCGACCCCGTTCACTCGGAGTAGATCATTTCTCGGACGGCGCTGATCTCGCGGCGCATCTCATCATTCTCCTGAAGCTCGCGCGCGATCTTGTCGTAGGCATGCAGGACAGTCGAATGGTCGCGCCCCCCAAGCTCGGCGCCGATGCGCAGGAGGCTGATGTCGGTCTCTTCGCGGATCAGGAACATCGCGATCTGGCGCGGCACGACGATGGCACGGTCGCGCTTGCTGGAACGCAGCTGATCCAAGTTGACCCCGTAGTAATCGGCCACCGCGCGCACGATGCGCTGGGGGGTGATCGACCGCTTGCGCGGGTTGTACATGACGTTGCTGAGCACCGCGCTCGCCAGCTCGATGTTGACCGGCATACCGCTCATGCTCGCGTAGGCAACGACCCGGTTAAGCGCACCCTCCAGCTCGCGAACATTGCTCACCACCTTGCGCGCGATGAAGTCGATCACCTCGGACGGGATGAGGTGCAGCTGGTCCTCCGCCTTGGAGCGCAGGATCGCGATGCGCGTCTCCAGGTCCGGCGGTGTCAGATCGGCGATTAGCCCCCACTCGAACCGGCTGCGCAAACGTTCCTCGAGCGTGGTGATCGCCTTGGGCGGCCGGTCGCTCGACAGCACGACCTGCTTGCCCGCCTCGTGGATGGTGTTGAAGGTATGGAAGAACTCTTCCTGCGTTCGCTCGCGGTCGGCGATGAACTGGATGTCGTCGATCAGCAGCACGTCGATGCGCCGATAGCGATTGCGGAAGTCCTCCATCTTCTGCTCGCGGATCGAGTTGATGAAGTCGTTCGTGAACTTCTCGCTCGTCGCGTACAGGATTCGCTTGCGCGGGAACTTGCCGGCCACCGCGTTGCCGATGGCGTGCATGAGGTGCGTCTTGCCGAGGCCGACGCCGCCGTACAGGAAGAGCGGGTTGTAGGCGTGACCCGGTCGTTCCGCCACGCTCAGCGCGGCCGCATGGGCCAGCCGGTTGGCGCTGCCGACGATGAAATTGTTGAACGTGTATCGAACGTTCAGATTGATCGCATTGCCCCCCGCGCTCAAGGGGGGCATCTGGACCTGTGTCTCCTCGTCCACCTGCGTCGGGAGTGGGCCCGACGCATCGGCGACGATGAACTCGAGCTGCACGGATCCGCCGACAACACGGGCCAGGGTCTGGCTGATCAACGGCCGATAGCGGTTGTCGAGCCAATCGCGCGCGAAGCCGTTCGGCGCGGAGATCCGACACCTGTTGTCGTCGATCTCGACCAGCTCGGTGTCCTTCAGCCAGGTCTCGAAGTTGGCCGGGGAGAGAGAGACCTGCAGCTCACCGAGGGCGGCGCGCCATACCTGCTTCGCATCCATCAATCTGACGTGCTCCGAACCGATCTGCGGGGTTGCCGCGTGGGCTGATGAGTCCGCCTCCGGGCCGAGATCGGACAGGATATCGGGCGGTCCGGGCCGGGGGTCGGGCAACTATAGCAGCGCCCGAAACGACGGGGCAACGGATCCGCACCATCGGCGGCGCAGGCGAGAGTGGGCAGCCGCCCTGCGATAGATCGCGGCGTTGACGCTCCCCTACGCTGTCGGGCTCTCGCTCGACGATTTATCGGTAGCAATGGCGCCGGGCACCCGGCACTTCGGCCCCCGGGCGTCGTAGACGTCGGTAAATCGTCGGAGTGGCGCGCCACGGATGCGCCGTGCGCTCTTCCAGCGATAGGTAGAGCGTCGGCGACCAACCCACCGACGGAGTTTGACCGACCACCGGCCCGCCGGTAGAATCGCGAACAGAGCGAGACGGGCCACCCGTATCGGCTGCGCAGGCTGGCGAAACGCCAGCCGTTCGTGCGTTGATGGCCCGAACCGTGAACGTTGAACGAGGAAACGGCACGCATCCATGACGAAGAGGACGTATCAGCCCAAGAAGCGCTCGCGCAAGCGCGAGCATGGCTTCATGGCCCGAATGGCGACGAAGGGCGGACGCCGCGTGCTCGCTCGTCGTCGAGCCAAGGGGCGCAAGCGACTCACCGTCTGACCGCCGCCACAGCCGACGAGACCGTGCCTGTGCTGCCGATGCTTCGGCGCCGGGCGGACTTCGAGGCGATCGGTCGTCACGGAACTGCGCGCTCGACCCCGACCCTGGTTCTCCGCTGGATGAGGACCGATCGAGCCGAGACGCGCATCGGTCTGTCGACACCCCGAACGATCGGCGGGGCCGTCCAGCGAAATCGAGTGCGACGCCGCCTGCGGAGCCTCCTTCGCGAAAGGATCGGGCGAATTGGCCCCGGATGGGACCTCCTCCTGATCGCGCGACCACCCGCCGGCGAGGCCAGCCAGGCATCACTGGGAGAAACCATCGACGCGCTGCTGGCGCGATCGAACATCGGAAAATGAAGAGCATCGGTTTGGGATTGATCATCGCGTACCAGAAGCTGACAGGGTGGATGCCGCCGAGCTGCCGCTATTCGCCGACCTGTTCGCACTACACCTACCAGGCCATCGAGCGCTACGGGCTGCTGCACGGGGCGTGGCTGGGCGCGAAGCGCATCGGCCGATGCAATCCGTTTCATCCGGGCGGCTATGACCCGGTCAGCTAGACGAGAGAGAGCGATTTGACCCCGATCATCGGTGCAGGATTCCTGGGGATCGAGCACTTCACCCCGCCCTGGGATGTCTTCTTCCTACCGCTCTTCAACCTGCTCGTCTTCCTGTACCGGATCCCGTTCTTTGACTTCGCTCTGGCGATCATCATCTTCACGATCGTCATCCGCACCGTCCTCGCCCCGCTCTTCGTGCGCCAGATTCGGTCGCAGAAGGAGATGCAGCGGATGCAGCCGCTCATCAGAGAGGTGCAGCGCAAGCACAAGGGCAATCGCCAGAAGGTCTCCGAGGAGACGATGGCGCTCTACAAGGAGCACGGCGTCAACCCCGCCGCCGGCTGCCTTCCCGTCATCCTCCAGCTGCCGATCCTCTTCGCCCTGTACCAGGCGCTCATCCGCGCATCGGGCGTCATCCAGGGCTTCCGGCCCGACAGCGGCAACCAGGCGGCCTTCGATACGCTGCAGGCGGCCAACGTGGTCGAGGCCGTTGCGGGGCAGGAGAACACCTTCCGCGTAGCGTTCGAGGGTGCCTGCAACCTGCCCGAGTATTCCCAGCTGCCGCAGTTCCTTCCCCTGAACTGCCAGCTCATCGATCCGATCAAGCTGAACGACCACGTCAACACGTCGGTCGGCTGGCTGCTGGGGCTCGACCTGGCGCAGATCGACCATGTCTTCGCGCTCCCGCTGTTCGGCGGGTTTGCGCTCTCCCTCCTGGCCGTCATTGCCGCCGTCCTGCAGTTCGTGCAGGTCAAGATGACGAGCCCTCGGCCCAACTCGGAGGACCCGACCTCCAGCATGACGAGCACGATGACCTACACGTTCCCGTTGCTCACGATCATCTGGGGCGGCATCTTCCCGAGCGGCCTGATCCTGTACTGGATCGTGTACACCGCGTACCTGGTGGTCCAGCAGTTCCTGATCATGGGATGGGGCAACCTCTTCCCGATCTTCGGCTGGCAGCCTCGGTGGGCGCCATCGCCGGAGGCCGGCATCACGCCTGCGTCGCGTCCGAAGCGGACCGATATCGACGCCGCGTCAACGGAGGAATCCCTGCCCGCACCACCACGCGCACCCTCGCCGAACGCCGCCCGCGGCAACAATCCGCGGCCCGGAAGTCGACCGAAGGGAAGCGCCAAGCGACGAGGTCGTAAACGATGACATTCCGTGAGTTCACCGGCAAGAACGTTGAAGAGGCGATCCGTACCGCGATGGCGGAGTTCAGCTCGGACCTGAGCGAGCTGGACATCGAGATCCTGGCCCAGGGCAGCCGCGGCGTTCTCGGCGTGGGAGCCGAGGAGGCACGCATCCTGGCGGCGCCGAAGTCGGCAATTGCCGCAGCGGACTCGATCCGTGTCGAGGCCGCGGCGATGGCCGACGATATCCCCCGGTTCGCGCCCACGCCCGAGCCGGAGGCGGAGCCCGACGCGGAGCCTGAACGTGTCGCATCGGCGGCGAGAGAGTCGCTGACTCCCGTGGAGGCGCAGACACCTGCACAGAACGCCGCGCCGGTCGATGCGGAGCTCGCAGTGATTGATGCCGAGGAGCAGGTTGCCGAGCTGGAACGCGCCGATGCCGCGCGCCGCACGCGGGGCAGTCGCGGTCGTGGCGGTCGTGGCCGCACCGGACGTGAGCGTGATCGCGAGCACCCCGTGCGCGAGGCGCGACCGGACGCCGGCCCACGCGAGCCACGTTCCGATCGGCCCGGCCGGGAGCCGGCGCCGTTCGTCTCCGCCAAGCCGCTCGAGGAGCTGAGCGAGGAGGAGCGCTCGACGCTCGAGACTGCGAAGACCGTGCTCACCGAGATGCTGGGCCTGATGGAGCTCAACGGCACCGTCGAGATTGCCAGCGATGGCGATACGGCGCGGCTGAACGTCCGCGGTGACGACCTCGGCGCGCTGATCGGCCGGCGGGGCGAGAAGCTGGCCAGTCTTCAGCACATCGTCAACCTCATCGTCGGGCGTCGCGAGGGCCAGCACCATCGGATCGCGATCGACGTTGAGAACTATCGTGGTCGGCGCGAGCAGCAGCTCCGCGACGTGGCCGATCGGGCCGCGAAGCGCGTCATCCAGAGCGGCAAGATCATTCAGCTCGAGGCGATGCCCGCGATCGAGCGACGAGTGGTTCACATGGCGCTGCTCGAGAATCCGCGCATCCGAACCCAGAGCGTCGGCGTCGAGCCGAACCGCCGAATCGTCGTGCTTCCCGCGAGCCAGGTCAGGGAGTAGGTCCGGGACGGCGCCGGAAGTCGGTCGTGCCGATGGAAGGCGCTGCCTGCGCCGTCGCGCGCATCGGTCCCGATGGGCCGTGGGTCGGCTTCGCACCGAGCATTGACGACGGCTACGCCCTGGTCGTCGGAGGCACGGACGCCGGACCCCGACGGAACCCGGCTTCCAGCGACGATCTGCTTGCGCTGGCCACCATCTATTTTGACGAGTCCCTCGATGCGCCGCCGGATGAGCTGGCCGCCACGCTCGGGGATATTGGGTCGCTCGTGCGGCACGTCGCCGAGCACGAGGCTGACCCGGACGGCCGCCAGCTCCTTGCCGAGGCGGTCGACGCCGTGGATGATGGCCTCGCCGTCGACGTGACGATAGCTCGTCTTGGGCTGGCGCTCGGCGATGGGGTCGACGCCGCCGCGCGTATTCGCGACCGCGTCAACGAGCTGCTCGGGGCCCCCTGATCAGGACGTCGGACGATCCTCGGGGGCGCGTTCGACCGGTGCGGCATCCCCCGAAGTCGCTGCGGCCGGGTGGTCCGCCGGTGTGGATGGCGTAGCCGTCGAAGCCGATCCGAGACGGAACGTACCGCCTTCGGCCTGGAACTCGTGCCATCCGGCCCACGCCATCACGCCCGAGCCGACGAGGGCAATCAGGAACATGATCCCGTTGAGGGACCCGAGGAGCGAGCCAAGGAAGCCGATGAAGCTGAGGAAGGTCAGCAGGAGCACGGCAGCCGCCACGCCGCCGCAGATGAGCATGAGGGAACCCGTTGATCCCGGGAGTGACGTCCCCGCGGAACGCTGTGGAAGGAAGACCACGACGAGCATGGCAATCGCCGCGAGAAGCGCCAGTGTGCCGAGTCCGAATCCGAAGAATCCCGCGGAGGCAATGATCAGGCCGACGATCACCGCCGCCGATCCGTAGACAGCCAACTTCTCGTTCTGGCTGAGCTTCGAAAAGTCCATGTGAACCGCGCCCTCCGTGTCAGTGGCGGCCCCCGCCTCGCGTTCGGGACCGTATCACACGCGGGCAACCGACATGCGCCGAGGACGCGAAGAACGGCGGCGCCGGAGCGCCGCCGTCGTCGAGATGAGTGGTGGAGATGGGGGAGAATCGAACTCCCCGTCCAGAACACGCTCCCCGAGAACTTCCTACAGGTATTTCCGGCCAACTTGCGGTTTCGCGTCGCGGACCCCCGACCGGCGGGGTGCCTCGTTTGCTATCCGATGGTGCCTCTCGGCTCTATGGCGCCGCTCACCGGAGTCGGCGGCGCCGCACCTCCCCTAATGACATCTTCGTCGTCCGGGGAGGAGGGACGGCGTCAATGCTCACTGCCTAAGCAGCGAGGGCGTAACTATCGTTGCCAGTTACAGCAATTGCCCGCTTTTTTACGAGGCCTGCGAGCAACCTCGACCTGCGATTCCCGGCTCACGGGCCCTGTCGAAACCTGACATCCCCACGAACCGATTGGACGCG
>JACDBZ010000301.1 GCA_013694645.1 Chloroflexota bacterium | reverse complement strand
CGTTCCAGGTCGTCACGCCCGATGAGCGCGTGACCGACCATTTCGTCGAGGCCGAGGCCGGCCAGGATGCGGCGCACTCGATGGCGCAGCTCACTCGGATCAGGGCGGTAGGGTGGGAGGGCCGCATGCGGCAACCGGCCCGGAATGCGATCGTAGCCGTACGCTCTGGCCACCTCTTCGGCGACGTCGGCATCAGAAGACACGTCGAGCCGATGTGACGGCACGCCGACGACGAGCGCATCACCTTCGCCGCGCACCTCGAAATCGAGCGGGACCAGCAGCTCGATGACCCGCGCCGGGCTCAACTCCAGCCCGAGGAGACGCGACACGCGCCCGACGCTCAGCTCAACCCGGCGACGCGCCTTCGACTCGGGGTCGTTGTCGACGATCCCGCGAGCGACGCGGGCGCCGGTGAGCTCCACGATCAGCTCGGCGGCCCGGTCGACGGCCAGGCGCGGCAGATCGTGCCCGATTCCCTTCTCGTGTCGCATGCTGGCCTCGGATCGCAGTCCCAGCCGGCGCGCGGTGTTCCGGATCGTGGGGCCATGAAAGATGGCCGATTCGAGGATGACGCTGGTCGTGTCGCGGCTCACCTCGGTGGACGAGCCGCCCATGATGCCGGCCAGCCCGATGGCATGCTCCTCGTCGGCGATGACGAGCATCTGCTCGTCCAACACTCGCTCGGCATGGTCAATCGTGGTCAGCGTCTCGCCGGCGCGCGCACGCCGAACGACGATGCGGCCGCCCCGCACCGCATCGGCGTCGTAGGCGTGCATCGGCTGCCCCAGCTCGTGCATGACGTAGTTGGTCACGTCGACGACCGCGCTGATCGGCCGCATGCCCGCCGCGATGAGTCGCCGCTGCATCCATTCCGGTGACGGGCCGTTCGTGACGCGGCCGAACCAGCGCGCCGCGAAGCGCGGATTCAGCTCGGGCTCCTCGATGCGTACCGAAACGTGGGCGCTCGCCACATCCTCGGCCTCGGTCACGTTGACCGTCGGGATCAGCAGGCCCGCGCCGGAGAACGCGGCGACCTCCCGCGCCAGGCCAACCATCGAGAGGGCATCGCCGCGGTTCGGCTTGACATCCACGTCGAGCACCGTTTCGCCCGTCACCTCCGCGACAGGGGTGCCGAGCGAAATCTCGTCACCGTGACCCAGGATGTGGATCCCGTCGGCATCAGTTCCCAGTCCGAGCTCGATGGCGCTGCACAGCATGCCGTTGCTCGTCACGCCGCGGATCTTGCTCCGCTCGATTCGCCGGTCGCCAGGCAGGACGGCACCAACCAGCGCAGTCGGCACCAGCTGCCCCACCTCCAGGTTCTGGGCACCACACACGATCTCGAGCTCACCACCGGCGTTGCCAACATCCACCTTGGTGAGCCACAGCGTGTCCGCGTTCGGATGGCGGTTCACCGCGAGCAGCCGGCCGACCACCACATCGGTCCAGTCCGCTCCGGCCACCTCGATGGCGCTGACCTCCATCCCGCGCAAGGTCAGCTCGTCGGCCAGTGCGCGCGGCGGCATGTCGAACGAGACGTACTCGCGAAGCCATGAGAGCGGTACGCGCACCTAACGGCCCTCCGCGAACTGGGTGACGAATCGCGCATCCGCGCTGAAAAAGAGCCGGATGTCACCGATCCCGTGGCGCAGCATGGTCATGCGGTCCGGCCCCATGCCGAACGCATATCCCTGGTACTCGTCGGGGTCAAAGCCACCGTTGCGCAGCACCGTCGGATGGACCATGCCGGCGCCCAGGATCGTCATCCATCCACTTCGTCCGCATGCCGGGCAGCCCACACCCGCACAGACGAGGCAACCGATGTCGAAGGCCACGCTCGGCTCGGTGAAGGGGTAGTAGCCCGGCCGAAAGCGGGTCCGGACGTCGCGACCGTAGAGGGCGCGGGCGATCTCCTCGAGCAATCCCTTCAGATCCGCGAGGCTGGTGTCCCGGTCCACCACCAACCCCTCGACCTGGAAGAACTCGAAGGCGTGGCTGGCGTCGACCGCCTCGTACCGGAAGCAGCGCCCCGGCATCAGGACCCGGATCGGGGGGCTGAGTGCCCGCATGGCGCGGACCTGCACCGGGCTGGTGTGGGTGCGCAGAATCGTGCCATCGGTCGCCGGCTTGGGCTCCCCCGCCTCGACGCTCCCTGGCTCGGCGACGAACAGGGTGTCCCACAGGTCGCGCGCCGGGTGGTCGGCCGGGATGTTGAGCAGCTCGAAGTTGTACTCCTCCGTCTCGACCTCTGGGCCCTCGAACACTTCGAAGCCGAAGGCATGCAAGATCTCACGCAGGTCGCGCATGAGAGTCTGGACCGGGTGCAGGTGGCCGATCGCCAGCGGACGCCCCGGCGCGCTCATGT
>JACDBZ010000230.1 GCA_013694645.1 Chloroflexota bacterium | reverse complement strand
ATCCGCGAGCACGGCGTTCTTCAACCGATCCTCGTCCGACCGAGCGGCTCCCAGTTCGAGCTGATCGCAGGGGAACGCCGCTGGCGTGCATCGCGCATGGCCGAGCGCGCGACCATCCCGGCCATCGTCGTCGACTTCGATGAGAGCACTGCGCTCGAGGTGAGCATCATCGAGAACCTTCAGCGCGAAGACGTTTCGCCGCTGGAAGAGGCAACCATGTTCCGCAAGATGACCGAAACGTTCGGGTACTCGGTTCGTCAGCTTGCGCAGAAGCTCGGCAAGGACAAGGGGTACGTGGAAAATCGGCTCCGACTATCCGACGCGCCGGCAGACATCCGTGAGCTCGTGTCATTGCGCAAAGACACGATCAGCCATGCCTATGAGCTGATGAAGATCGGAGACGAGCGCCAGCGTCGCCGGCTCGCCAGGCGAATCGTCGCCGGCGACCTCTCGCTCGCGAAACTCCGGGTCATCACCGGAGGGGGCAAGCCGGAGGAGAAGTCCGTGGCCGGTGAAGGGCCGCGACGGCGTGCAAAGACGGTCGCGGGCGAGCTGGAGTCTGCAAGGGCAGCGGACGACGCCCTGATGGGAGCACGGTCGAAGCTTTCAGAAGGCGTCGATGACCTGGTCGACATCCTCCGCCAACCCGCGATGATGGAGCAGATTCCCGAGGTGAACAGGGCCAACTTCGCCAAGCACCTCACGATCACGAAGCTCAAGATCGAGAACGCGATCGCGATCATCCGGTCCGGCGCCCCGCATCGAGATGAGTCGGACTAGGCACCGCACGCTCGCCCGTCAGGCGGTGTAGGACATCACCTCGCGGTGATCGACGAGAAAGTCAACCAGCTTGAGGCGCGCCGCGGGATCGATGCGCCTCAGTCCGCCGATCGCCTTCGGCAGCTCGAAGATCGGCGCGGCGAGCGATCCGGCAGTGTCGATGCCCACGACGTGATCTGGTCCCCCACCCACCAGGAAGGCGCGCTGAAAGCCGCGGGCGTCCAGCCCGGCGGCATGGCAAAACGCGTCGATCGCCACGCCAACTCCCAGCCGTTTCGCAAAGTCGATGAACAGATCGCCCGCCCAGGTGTCGACCTGGGCGTCGTCCTGGGCTGCCACCATCTCGCGGTATCCCTGCCCGTCGATCTCGCTCAACCTTCCTCCTTCACCGTCGTCAGCTCGCGAACCCGATTCTAGCTGAGGCGACGGGCACGCTGCGGGAGCCGGCGCGGTCACCAGCGGCTACGCTATTCTCGGGCCCATGATCGACCGAACTGCTGATCCGCGCACGGACGATACCCTCGTCTACGAGCTGCTGCGGGCATCGCGCGGCGCCGCGGAGCCGGAGGTGATCGGGCATGCCACGTTCCGAAGCGGTCGCGCGACCATCGAAGCACCGGAAGGCGTGAAGGTCGCGGTCGAAGAGCTCCTGGCCCGTGCCTTTGTCGATCGCATCCAGGCAGATGAGCGACCGCGAGGCTATCGACGCAGCGGCCGAGGAATGGTCGACATGCTGGTCCCTGGCATGCCAGAGCACTTCATCGCGCGCCTGCGCGGTCTCTGGCTGAGCTACCCCGACGGGTCGGTGGTCACCTCGCGCCCGGGAAGCGCCATGAACACGCGCGAGACCATCATCGAACCGTCTGATACCGGCACGCCGGTCACCGATACGCGCATCCGACGGGCCACCCTCGTGAGTGCCGATCGCCGCCTCGGGACCAGGCCGCTCGCTCAATCGCACGCTCCGGATGACGGGCGACGCCCGGAAAATGAGCTCACGTCCGGGCCGGTCAATACGACCGACTGCGGTTGGATATCGTAGACATAGATTTCCGACGACTTGGTTCGCCGAGTCCGCTGCCAGAATCACGGCGGGATCGGTATGATGGCCGCATGACGCTTCTGAAGTATCTCGTCATCCCGGCCACCATCATCGTGGTCGGAGTTGTCTATTGGTTCCTGTCCTACGAGGCCGCCGGGGCGGCCATGATCGTCATCTTCGGCATAGCGATGACCCTCATGGGCTGGATCCTGGTCCCAACCGTCGCGGATGTCGGGCCAACGGCACCGATCGATCCCGAGTGGCACGAGCGCCGGCCCTGAAGCGGGGCACACGAACGCCGGACACTGCGGCTGCCCTGGCGGCAGAACCGCCAACGCAGTGTCCGGCTCACTGGTACTAACGCACCATGGGCCTCAGCGTTAGCCCTCAGCGGATACCCGTGTCGTAGGAAACCGTGATCGGCTCCGGATCGGGGCCCGCGGCCACGATGACCTCGATCGGCGCGGCCGTGCCCATCATGCCATCCACGGGCTGCGGCTCAAATTGGTAGCGGCCCGGAGCAAGCTCGATCGCGAAGGTGCCGTCCTCCATCGAACGAACGCGCGCTACGTCCTCGCCTGCCTCGTTGCGGACGATCATCTCGGCTCCCGCGATCGGGCGGTCATCGCACGAGGGATCAGGTGGATCGGTCACCACCGGGCAGACAGGCCCTGCTGACACCGTGCCGCGGATCGTCGGCCCGTCGACTGCCGCGGGGCTGCATGCCGAAACCGCCAGGAGAACGAGAACCAGGAGAGGGGTGCGCATGGGTGCGTGACGCGTCGCGCAACGCAACGGTTCCCTATTACCTGGTGGCGGTGCGTTTCACGACGGTTGGCGTGGGCAGCCGGCGGCTCGCGATACCAGCCTGGACCGGCGACGCAGGCCGCTTCGAATCCGGTATGGGAGGTTCGGGGCAGGACCGCCACGGCGCCGACTCAGAGGAGTGCGTGGCTCCGGCGGTAGGATTCGAACCTACGACCAAGCGGTTAACAGCCGCCCGCTCTACCACTGAGCTACGCCGGAACGCGTTGAGATCGCCCTCGCCACAGAGGATGGGGACGCCGGCGATGATAGCGCGAGGTTGCAAACCTGGTCAAAGGATCCAACGAGTCAGCAGCTGCGAGTCAGGCGCTGTGCATCCGACGCACGGGCCGGAGGAAGAAGCGCCCACCGCAGGTCAATTCGGCTTGAATCCTTGCATTTGGCTGCACGAGAACGCACGAAAGCGGGGCAGAATCGTGCCGATCGTCTCCAGTTGGTGCACCACCGGCAAGCCGCCAGGGTCTCGGCGCCCCCGTCGGATCCGTCGCGCTACTCGAGGTAGTCCTTCAGCTTGCGGCTGCGGCTTGGATGACGCAGCTTGCGCAGCGCTTTGGCCTCGATCTGGCGAATTCGCTCGCGCGTCACCTGGAAGTCACGTCCGACCTCCTCGAGGGTTCGCGACCGACCATCCTCGAGACCGAAGCGGAGCTGGAGAACACGCCGCTCTCGCTGGGTGAGCGAGTCGAGCACACCCTCCACCTGTTCCTTGAGGAGCTGGTGCGATGCAGCATCCGCCGGCGCAACCGAGGCGAGGTCCGGGATGAAGTCTCCCAGGTGACTGTCCTCCTCCTCGCCGATCGGCGTCTCGAGGCTGACCGGTTCCTGCGAGACCTTCATGATCTCGCGCACCTTCTCCGGGGAGACCGTCTGGGGTCCCTCGGCGACGCGGACGTCGACCTCGCCCTCGGTGGGCTCGCGCTGAAGCGTGTCGCGCAGCTCCCGGATGATCTCGTCGCGGCTCATGCGCCGCGCAATCTCCTCCACGTTCGGCTCCCGACCCAGCTCCTGGAGCAGCGTGCGGCTGACGCGGATGAGCCGATTGATCGTCTCGACCATGTGGACCGGGATGCGGATCGTGCGCGCCTGGTCGGCGATGGCGCGCGTGATCGCCTGTCGGATCCACCACGTCGCGTATGTGCTGAACTTGAAGCCCTTCTCATAGTCAAACTTTTCGACCGCGCGAATAAGTCCGATATTCCCCTCCTGGATGAGGTCCAGGAAGCTCATGCCGCGTCCGATGTACTTCTTGGCGATGCTGACCACCAGCCGCAGGTTGGCCTCGGTCAGGCGCTTGCGCGCGTCGGTGCTTTGCTCGACAAGCCGACCGGTGCGCTTCTCGAGCGGCACGTCGATCGGGATGGTCGGGTCGTACCCGAGGCTGAGCAGGTATTCGGCGTCGTGGCCACTGGTGATGTACTCGCCCACGATCAGCTGCGCCGTTTCGCGCGCCCACGCCTCAAGCTCGACGAGCTCGGCGGCACCCGCGTGGCTCGGCGGGCGGAACCGGTAGGTTGACCCGAACAGGACGGCGTCCTTGAGCCCCTGCGCCGGATCCGAGGCCAGCACCTTGAGGATCGATTCCGCCTCCATCAGGCGCGTGCGAGCCTCGTCGTCGAGGTTCGGCGCCTTGCGCGCCTTGGCAAGCTTGATCGACGGAACCTCGATCGTCTTGCGCTTGCGCCCGATCCACCAGTCGACAGCGTCGCGCGTGACGCGCGGTGCCTCCTTCGGCAGGTCAAAGGCACGCATGGCGGCCATGCTGCGCGCCTTCGGCTCGCTGTCCAGCGTCACCCAGGTATAGAGATTGACGAGGGCGCGGGCCGGATCCTCGACCGCGAGCTCGCCGAGCTCGATGGCCTTGGCCAGCACGACCTCCTCCTCGGCGGTCAGCAGCGCAACCTTGCCGATCTCCTTGAGGTACATCCGCACCGGGTCATCGATGCCGATGAGGTCAGCGGCCAGGGCCTCGAGATCCTCCTGACCCTGCCTGGTCTTGGCGCTCGCCTTGGCGGCCGCGCGCGGCGCGGCGGCCTCCTCTTCCTCGTCGGGCTCGCCGAGAAGGGTCGGCTGGTTCTCGGCGTCGAGCACCTCCACCCCGGCCTCTGCGGCAGCGGCGTACAACTCCTCGACGGCGCTCATCTGGGCTTCCGGATTCGGAATGGCCTGGAGGATCTGGTCCTGGGTGATGAAGCCCTCTTCCCGTCCGCGCGCCAGCAGGTCGGCCACGAGCGCGGCCTGCGCGCCATCGACGGCCCTCCCGTCATCCGTCGACCGACCGGCAGTGGCCGGAACCGGCGCCTTCCGCGCCCGCTTGGGCTTCGCGGTCCCTTCGCCCGATACCGTCGCCTTCACGGATGCGCCGGTGGATTCTGGCCCGGGCTTTGGAGCGGGCGTCGTTGCCGCCGTCGCCTTGGCTTGCGCCTTTGCCTTGGGTGTCGCCTCGGCATCGGCCTTGACTGCCGCCGCTCGGGTCCTTGCGTTAGTGGTCGTCGCCACGCTCAGCTCCTTCTCTCGCCAGCCATCAGGGCCGGCCTGCTCATCGCTTCTTCAAGTTGTCCACGCACCTGGTGCAGCTGGTGGACCGTTCGTTCGAGTTGACGCACGTCGTCGGTTGCCCCGTCATCCGCGGCGGCCCGGATCAGGGTTTCAAGATCGCCGAGCTGCTCGTTCACGCGTGCGATGCGCAGCCGAACGAGGCAGACCTGAAGGACCTCACGGTCGCTCGCCGCATCGGGTCGGGACCCATTGGCCCGGGCGGAGACCAGCAGGCTGCGGGCCAGGTCCGCGGTCGCCAGATCGAGTCCCGCCACGAACCGTTCGAGATCCGGCGCGCCTTCGGCCGACACCGCCTCCTGCCAGGCATTTCCGAGTGCCTTGGCCGATTCATCGCGGAATGGCAGGCGCTCGGCCGGGTCGAGCTCAGCGGCGAGGGTGGGATTCAGGAGCATCAGCGTGATGGCCTGCTGCTCGAGCGGCGTCAGCGTCGGTTGTGCGGGATCCGCCTCAGGCATGACCTCGATCGGAGCACGAGGTGACGATGAGCTTCTCACCTGCATTCGGCCGAGCTCATCCCGCAGGTCCTGCTCATTGAGGTTGAGCCGCGTCGAAAGAGCCAGCACAGTGGTCCCCTGGAGCAGCGAGGCCGGCATGCCGGCAACCCGGGACAGGACGCTCTGCGCGGCCCGCATTCGCTCGCCCACCGAGTCACCGACACCGGTCGTCTCCCGATCGATGAAGTAGTCCATCAATACCCGCTGTTTCTGTTGTGCCTCTTCCACCGCTCGCCGCCATGCGTCGGGGTCCGATCGAATGAGCTCGTCCGGATCCTTGCCGGCTGGGACGCGAATCACCCGGACCTTGTTGACCATCTCCGGACCAAGCTCTTCCAGGAGATTGCGCTGGGTGGCGGCTTCGCCCGCCAGGTCGACGTCGTAGGCGATGGCCACCGCATCCGCGTAGCGAGTAGCCAGTTCGACCTGGCCCTGCGTGAGTGCGGTACCCAGGCTGGCGACCACGTTGGTGAACCCCGCCTGGTGGGCGGCCATGACGTCCGTGTAGCCCTCGACGATCACGGCGAGCTTCTCGCGTCGAATGGCGCTCTTGGCGAGGTCGATCCCGTATAGGGTCCGGCTCTTGTCGAAGAGCGGCGTCGCGGGCGAGTTCAGGTACTTCGGGCCATCGGCGTCGGGCAAGATGCGGCCGCCGAGGCCGATCGCTCGCCCGGATGCGTCACGGATCGGGATGATGATGCGGCCGCGGAAGCGGTCGTA
>JACDBZ010000229.1 GCA_013694645.1 Chloroflexota bacterium | reverse complement strand
ATGACCGCATGACTATGAAGCTGACTGCCACCGAGGTAAAGGCGAAGATCCTGTCTCTGCTCGACGAGGTCGCAGCCGGCCAGGAGGTTGAGATCACCAAGCGCGGCCGCACCGTTGCGCGGCTCGTTCCCGCCGCGGGGCCACACGCCCTGAAGGGCAGCCTCGTCGGCGTTGCCATGACGGCAGGGCAGGACGAGGATCTCTTCTCGACCGGAGCAACCTGGGACCTGACATGAGCACCGTCGTGCTCGACAGCCACGTCGTCCACTGGTGGTCCGCGGAGTCCGATCGGATCAGCACTGCCGCCAGCAAGGCCATCAGCGACGCGGACGAGCTGGCGGTCGCTGACATCTCGTGGTTCGAGCTCGCCTGGTTGGCCCGGCACGAACGGATCGTGGTGACCATCCCGCTCACCTCCTGGCTCCAGCATCTGGGCAGGCAGCTTCGCACGATCCCGGTGACGCCCGCGATCGCGGCCACTGCCGTCACGCTGCCGTCATCCTTCCCCGGCGATCCGGCTGATCGGTTGATCTACGCGACCGCGGTGGAGAACGGCTGGAGGCTGATTACGAAGGACCGGAGGCTGCGCACGCACCGCCACCCTCGATCCGTGGCCCTCTGGTAGCTGGGCTATCAACTGGCGCTCTCCGGCGAGGGCAGCCTCGCTCAAACCAAGCGCGTGTCGGCAAAATGCCGGGCGACGGCGAGCTCCGCACCTGCGACCGAGCCCGCCGTCACCTGCCCCGCGGGTACCACGTCCTCGCGTATATACGTATATACGCGGTGGCCGAGCATCAGGACGACTGCGGCGCGACACTAACCGATGGAGAAACCCACCTCTGTCAGGGTCTGGTTTCCGCCCTGCTCGATGGCCAGGACCTCGACCTTGTAGGCGCCACTCGTGACAAGGAATTCAGGCGGGATCGCGACGCTCGTTGCGTCGGCCGGCAGGAACATCGAGAGCACCTGGCCCGGATCATCCTCGGAGATGACCAGCACCTGGTAGCGGACGATCTCGATGCCCGCGGGCTCCACCACCGGCTCCCACTCGACGACGAGCTCGTCAGCCGCGACCGTTGCGTCCTCCTCTGGCGACGTCACCACCGGCCCGGCCGGGAAGTCGTGGGTGAGCGCCACGATGCTGCGCATTCGAGTGCCGTCGATCGCCTGACCCTCGAAGACGTAACCGCCTTCCGGGAAGAGCTTCTTGAACTCGCTGAGCGGGAAGGTCGTGAACGGTGGCTCGCTCGACTCGGAGAAGAGCTCGGTGAGGGCCGTAGCTGCGCAGGACGCCTTGGTTCTTCACGTCAAGGAGCCTTCGCCCGTCGGGCGCCTGGACCGAGATCGACCGCCACGGCTCGTGGTCGAGATCGATCTGGAGACCCGCATCGCCATCGGTCGAATTGACCTCGACGCGCAGCTGCGCTCGCTTGAACTCCACGCTGGCCCTGCCTGACGCGGCGGCCACGGTGAGCGGGACCGCGGCGACCGCCAGGGCGACCACGAGATACCAGAGTGCGCGCTTCATGAGATCTTCTCCTCGCTGTGTCGGAAGTTGCGTTGGCTTGCCGTGCCGATGCGAGGCGACGCCTCCGACCGTACGGGCGAGGACCTGATGGTTCCCTGAACCTACCTGATCGTCCGTTCAGGTAGGTTCAGTCGAGCGCGGAACGGAGAGCCGGGAAGTCGGCCTCCAGGCCGGGCGTCTCCACCTGGAAGATCTCGTGCCGGTCGGGGATGCCTCGCAACCGATGGAGCCCCATCGGTCGCCAAGTGACGTCGCCCGCTTCCACGATGGCCTCGCGCAGCGACATCGACGCGAGGATCTGCGCGCCGTGCCCGAGCGATGAAATCCGCGCGACCGTGTTGACCGCGATTCCCACGTATCCGCTCCTGGTGAGCGTCGGTCGACCGATGTGCAGGCCAATGCGCACGCGGATGCGGCGCGCGTCGATCCACGGATGGCTCGCGAACGCGCGCTGGATGGCGATGGACCCGGAGAGCGCCTGACATGCATCGGAGAATGCCGCGAAGAACTCATCGGCGCGCGCGTCGACCTGCTGGCCCCCGGAGCGTCGCGTCTCGGTGCGCAGGACGCGGCGCACGTCGGTCAGCAGGCGTGGGTAGCGGTCACCAAGGTCGGTCAGGTGTCCGGTTGAATTTTCGACGTCCGCGAGCAGCAGCGCCACGCGGCCGGTCGGCAGCCGGCGCTCCGGCCGAAGCTGGCCGTCGATGAAGCCGATCGGCACGATCCCGTACCGCTTCGCGGCCTTCAGCAGCCTTGTGCGCGCCCGATCGCGGAGTGCGTCGTCATCGAACACGACCCTGTCGAAGCGCGCCAGGGCATTCCGTACATGCGCCTCGTCATGGATCGGGAGGAGCCGTCGGCCAGCAGGGTCGATGTATGCGAACGAGGTGTCAGGCAGTCTGGCCCGCGCCTTCGCGCCGAGTTGCGCCATAGAGGTTCATTATCCCGCGACCGGGGGGATCCGGCTCAGGGACGCACTCGGCCGGTGACGTCCACGAGGTCGTAAAGGTGCCGTTGGTCGACGAACACCCAGTTCCGTTCGGGAAGGAGCGGCAGGCCGGCGTCGAACGCGGCGTTGAAGACGACCCGGAACAGGTTGACCGGCGTCAGCGTATCGCTGAAGCCGGCCTCGCCCAGGGCATCTTCAGAAACGCCCGGCACGCTGATCGCGTTGAGGATCGAGAATTTGCGGCGCAGCTCTTCGGGCGTGGCTTCCAGCCAGGCGAAGGCGGCCTCGTCATCGGCGTAGCGAGGGGGAAACGGGCCTTCATCTGCGGCGAGCACGATGATCGGCCACGTCTCGGGCGGCCCTGCATGGAGCAGGTCTACCAGCGCCAGGATGCGCGCATTGGCGTAGCGAACCTGCTCGAGGTATTGCTCCTCCTCCGTGCGTGACGCCCGCTGTTCGGGGGTGACTCGGCTGCCATCGGCGTTGAATGCATACGGCGGGTGGGGCAGCAGAAGGTGGGCGAACACGAAGTTCAGCCCCGGTGCTTCGGCGATCTTGTCGAGCTCATTCAACTGGAAGCGCGTCTGCGCGGGGTAGAGCGCCTCGGTCCCGGTCGCAAGCTCTTCGGGAAGGAACGGCTGGAGGGCGACGAGGATGGTGGTATCCGCGAGAACGGCGCCGAACTCGGTCGTGTCGCCCAGCAGGAAGCTGACGTCGGCGGCCGAGTTGGCGAACGTCGGCCCGCGCCGCAGGCCCAGATGGAGATATCGGTAGCCGCGATCGTGGAGGAAGCGCTCGACCGCGTAACTTCCCTGGAGGCGACGGTAGAGCGGATTCCAATCGTCAGGCGCCGATGCCTCGGCGGCGAGCGCCCGGGCGTCAAGCTCGTCCATGTTCAGCGACGATGCCAGGCTGTGCGCGGTCTTCAGGTAGTTTGCGGTCGCTCCCTCCGCGACCCGAAAGCCTCGGTCGCGGAGCCCGTCGAGGAAGGGCACGTTATCGAAACCGTACAGCTCCTCTAGTGCGGGCGACCCAGCGTAGCGGTCGAAGACGAGGTACCAGACGTCCCGGGTCGCTCCCGGCATGGGCTGGGCATCCTCGACGCGACCAGTCGCGGGACTCCCGCTGCCGAAGCTTCGCACCGCGAACTCGCCGATCGGAACGACGTTGACCAGGAGCAACACGGTGGCGGCCACGTTGACGGCCGTGGTGAGTCGCGATACCCCGGCGGGCCGGAGACGAGCGATGGCGATCACCCCGAGAACCAGGACCGTGGCCCAGGCGATCACCAGGTACCGATGCTGCCGTACCAGCTCGCCGACCAGGTTCCAGGCATGTCCGTAGGTGAGCAGCAGCAAGATGAGCA
Source organism: Chloroflexota bacterium (assembly GCA_013694645.1). Classification (GTDB taxonomy): domain Bacteria; phylum Chloroflexota; class Limnocylindria; order QHBO01; family QHBO01; genus JACDBZ01. Next base: position 234 of record JACDBZ010000229.1, on the reverse strand, counting down.
GGGACGCAGCGAGCGCCGCGCGGGCGGGACCGGCACCGAGCCGGAAGCCGACCAACAGCGCCATCAGCAGGATCGCCGCGGCAGCCCCGAGGACGAGGCCCAGCGGCATCCACAGCGGATCCAACGAGATCTGCTCCCTGATGTTCTCGGCAAAGAGGAACACGACCGGGAATGCCGCGACGAGGAAGGGGTGCAGCCACCAGGCCCGCCCATCGTGGCGCGCGTCACCGTCTG
>JACDBZ010000219.1 GCA_013694645.1 Chloroflexota bacterium | reverse complement strand
CATCGGCGCATCGGCTCGGCATCAGCGGTCGCTCGAACGGGGGCCTGCTCGTGGGAGCCAGCATCACGCAGCATCCGGAGCTGTTCGGAGCGGCGATCGCGGAGGTGGGCGTGATGGACATGCTGCGGTTCCACCGGTTCACCATCGGCTGGGGCTGGACCAGCGACTACGGCTCGTCCGATGACACGCACCAGTTCCACACGCTGCGCACCTACTCGCCGCTGCACAACATCCGGGATGGGACGCGCTATCCCCCGACGCTGGTCACGACCGGTGATCACGACGATCGCGTCGTTCCCGGTCACTCGTTCAAGTTCGCTGCCGCGCTTCAGGCTGTCCAGTCCGGTGACGCGCCGATCATCATCCGCATCGATACCGATGCCGGTCATGGCCTCGGGAAGCCGGTCAACAAGCTGATCGACGAGCGTGCCGACGTGCTCGCCTTTCTGGATGCATCGCTTGCCGCTTCAAGCGCCGGCGCGGGGAACCTCGATCCAGAAGGTTGAGCCGACGCCCTCCTCCGAGTGAAGGCCGGCCGCCCCGCGATGTGCCTCCGCGATGTGCCGCACGATGGCGAGGCCCAAACCGGCCGAGCCGCTGAGCGGTTCGGCGTCGCCGTCGGCGTCGCGGGCGCGGGCGCGCGATCGGTCCACCTTGTAGAAACGCTCGAAGATTCGGCCCTGATGAGCGTCAGCCACGCCGATTCCGTCATCGGCGACCGTGAATCGGACGCGATCAGCGATGACCTCCCAGCCGAGTCGCACCTCGCCGCCGCCGTGGCTGTACTTCACCGCGTTGTGCGCCAGGTTCAGCAGCGCCTGGCCAAGGCGGGCTGGATCCGCCAGCGCACGCGCGTCGTCAGTAGGACGGGGCAGGCGGGCAACCCGCACGTCGCTGCGTTCGGCCACCGGGCCGATTCGCTCGGCGGTTCCGGCGACGATCTCCTCGGGATCCAGCGCTTCCAGGGCCAGCTTCGTCTCGCCAGACTCGATCATCGACAGGTCCAGCAGCTCGTCGACGAGCTGGGCAAGGTGATCCGTCTCGCGTTCGATCTGGATGGCAAAATCACGCATGGTCGGAGCGTCGTCAACCGTCCCGGAGCTCAGGGTTTCGGCGAGCAGCTTGATGGAGGTGAGCGGCGTGCGCAGCTCATGGCTGATGTTGGCCACGAAGTCGCGTCTCACCCGCTCGATGCGTCGCAGGGCGGTGATGTCGTGGAGCGACATGACGAGACCGCCAGCGCCGAGCGGGACCGCGTCAACGGCGAATTGGCGGGCGCCGAGCCGCCCGAGGTCCGCCTCACCACTGGTTGCCTCGCCGCTCGACGCGACCTGTCGCGCCACCGCGTCGAGAGAGGCCGATCCGAATGCCGCAATGAGGCTCATGCCGCTGAGCGAAGCCTCGCCGCGCTCGGCGAGGGAGGCCGCCTCGGGGCCTGCGCGCACGATCCGCAGCCGCTCGTCGACCAGGATCAGCAGGTCGCCGCCGCGACGGCCAAGCAGCGCCTCGAACGCCGCGGAGGAGGTCGGTCCGGTCACGCCGGACGCGGCGCGAAGGCGTAGCCGACGCCGCGCACGGTGCGGAAGTAGTTATGCCCGTCGGCCGCCCGCAGCTTGCCGCGCAGCCAGCTCACGTGGACGTCGACGGTGCGCCCGTCGCCGAGATAGTCATAGCCCCAGATCCGGGCCAGCAGCTGGTCGCGAGTGAAGATCCTGCCCGGATTCGCGGCCAGGTGGGCGAGCAGGTCGAATTCCTTGGTGGTGAGGTGGATCGCATCACCGTCGATCGTGACCTCGCGTCTCGCCACGTCGATCTCGACCTTGCCGAAGGCGAGCTGCTCGCGGCGTTCCGGCTCCTCGGTCTCTCGACGATGACGGCGCATCACGGCCTCGATTCGTGCCAGCAGCTCCGGACGGCTGAACGGCTTGGCAACGTAATCATCGGCGCCGATCTTCAGGCCGACGACGCGATCGATCTCGTCGCCCTTGGCGGACAGGATGATCACCGGCGTGGTGACGCCCTCGCGACGGAGCACACGAAGGAC
>JACDBZ010000175.1 GCA_013694645.1 Chloroflexota bacterium | reverse complement strand
GCCGTCCAGCCCGTCTGCGCGTCGGCGCCGAGTCCCTCGCCGCTCCTGGCATCGAAGTACTCGTGGAAGCGGCCGGTGCGTTCCCAGTCGGTCTCGACCAGCTCGACCAGGCGTTCGCGCAACTCATCGGCGAAGGCCGGGTCGTGTTCCTCGAGGGATCGGACGAGGAGGTAGTTGATCGGCAACCAGATCGGTCCGCGCCACGACGAGTTGGCGCCGCGCTGGTCCGCATAGCCGGGTCGGTACAGGACGCTGTCGGCCGAGGTGCTGCGGATGCCGCCCGGCGCGAGGAATTGCCGCTCATCTCGCAGTGCGTCGAGGACCGTGGGTAGCCGATCAGGCGGCACGATCCCCGCAACCAGCGGCATGAGTCCGGAGTATGACTTCGTCCGGATCGGCGACACACCGTCCTCGTTGCGGTCGAAGTAGAAACCAAGGTCCTCGTCCCACAGCTCGGCATTGACTGCGGCCGCGATGCCCTCGATCTCGGCACGGTACGCGTCGGCGGCATCGGGTTCACCGAGCTCGTCGGCGATGCGAGCGAGATGCCCGGCGCTGAAGGCCATCCAGGCCGATGCGTCCGCCTGCGGCTGGCCCGGGGCGCGAGGCAGGTTGTCCATGCCAAGGAAGCCGCCGGTATAGAGGCCAGGACCGACCTGGAGCTCGTCGCGCCAGAACTGGTGATTTGCCACCAGGCCGGGGTAGACCGATGCAAGGAAGTCATCTCCCGCGCCGGCGGAATGCAAACGCCAGGCGGCCCACGCGAAGACGGGTGGGCATTCGTTGTCCATCACGAACTCCGCGCAGGGGATGTGGCCGTCCGCCTGCTGCCAGCGGTCGGACAGGATGAAGGTGAGCTGGTCGGCACCGAGCTGCGGGTCGATGAGCGAGGCCGTCACCGCCTGGAACGCGGAGTCCCAGGTCGCAAGCCACGGGAACTCCCACTTGTCGGGCATCATCAGGACGTCATCGGCGTCGACGCGTTCCTCCCACTCCGGAATCCAGCTCGAGCGACCGTCCCAGCGGTAGAGGCTCTGGCTCCAGAGCAGGCCCATCAGCGCCTGGCGATAGACCGGTTCGTGCTCTTCGACGTCGCCGTCGAAGACGCCCTGCGCCTCGGTGCGTCGCGCGGAAACGATGCGATCCGCATCAGACAGGAGCTGCCGCGCACGGGTCGCGGCATCGGCGCCGTCCGCTGACTCGGCCCAGGCGAAGGCGACCTCCGATCGCGAATCCGGTCCCAGGATGAGCCGATGCGACAGCGCCCCGATGTGGCCCGGACCGTCGCCGGCCAGTCCGCCGTCGCGCAGGTTCTCGTCCAGGGCGCGCTTGTCGGCGCCGACCTGCAGGCCCGTCAGCTCCGCTCCAACAATCGCCACCGTCGAGGTCGGCCCGCGGAGGAGGAGCCCGTCTTCGATCTGCTCCACGAGCAGATCCGTGTCGTGGAACCATCCCTTGAGCACGAGATGGAGTGGCAACTCCTCTTCCACGAGTGGCTCACCCGGCACGTTCCGATCCGCGGTGGCCACCATCACGCCGCTGCGGTCATCAGCGCGTGCCTCCGTGAACACCACGCGGTAGCGTGGGTCGGTGTTCGGGTAGATCAGCGTCGATTCCGCGAAGGATGAGCTCGGCGTGTTGGGGCCGAAGGTCCGGCGGTCCACGATCTCTTCTCCGTGCTCGCCGCTCGGGTTGCCCCAGCCGAAGAGGCGCTCTGCCACGCGCACCTGCTTCTCGTCCCACACGGCCCAGCCGATGTGGAAGGTGCCGTCCCGATCAACGATCCCGGCGATCCCGTCCTCGCCGTGCGTGTAGGGGACGCGAATCGCCCGCAGGTAATCCATGCCCCACGGGTTCGAGCCGACCGCCTCGCGCGGCGTGCCCCACTCGCGCTCGGAGAGATACGTGCCCCAGCGGCGGTCGAGCTCGTCCCAGGCCACCAGGTCTGGGCCACGGAATGCAGCGATCGCGATGGCGAACGCCACGAGCGCCATCGCGCCCAGCGCCCCACCGACGAGGATTCGGCGGCGACGCCTCTTCACGGACAGGCATCGACGTCGCGCCACGTTGCCACTTCGTCGAGCTGTGCGAGCGTGCCATCCACCCCGTGCTCGACGAGCAGCTCACGATTCGGGACCTCGCCGCAGCCGGCGTCCTTCTCGACCGCCTCCCAACTGCCGCGGGTGTACTTGTACTGGAGCGGGGTGGCCTCGAGGATGGTGAGCGTGATCTCCCAGGTCGTGGCGTCCACCTGGGTCATCGGTGTCGCGCCGGGGTCCCAGCCCTGGAAGTCGCCGGCGATGTGCACCGCGGGAGCGTCGGGCGTGGCATCCGGCACGGTCAGCGTGAACGTGACGGCCACCTCGCGGGCCTCCGCGCCGACCTCGATCTCGGATGAGGTGGCGGAGCGATTGAAGCTCGAATCCTGCGCGCGGACTGCATAGCGATACGTCTCCCCTCCGCTCACCGATTCATCGGTGAAGGTCACGTCTGTTGCCACGCCGACGCGCTCCAGCTCGCCTCCTGATGCCGGGCCACGCAGGATCTCGTACCGATACATGTCGTCGTCGCCGACGCCGTCCCAGGCCAGGCTGACCGCCGTCTCCGCGACGGAGGTGGCGACAAGGCCTTCCGGCGCGTCGGGCGGCGTCCCGTCGGCCGGCGGCGAGGCGACCAGCTCGCGCGAGGCGACCATGGCGGCCGCGCCGTCGGTGCCGACCGCCTGCCAGGTTGCGCCGCCGTCCGTGGAGAGGCGGGCCGCCACCGAATACCTGCCGGCCTCCTCAGGACGGACCGCGCCGGTCCAGAGATCGGCGCCATCGGCTTCTTCGGCGTAGTTCATGGGGCCCCAGGTCCAACCGGCGGTATCAGCCGCGGCATCGTCGCCCGGTGGTCCGAGGCCGAGTTCCAGCCGCACGCCGACGGTGGGACCCGGGAACTGGCTGTATCCCTCGACGCGAACGCTCACCACCACCTCCGCTCCGGGGTCGATCGCGGAGAGCGGCTGCTCGAGCGTCGTGGACTCCGTCAGCCTCGCATCGGCGACCACGACCCGCGGAAGCGCCGTCGCCTGCGGAGAGCGGGGGCCCTCGTTGCCGGCGGCATCGACGGCGGTGATGACGTAGTGCGCCGGGCTGCCGTTGCGTGCCCCACGATCGGTATACGTTGTGGCGTCGGCCGCTGCCGATCCAGCCAGCATGTACCCGCCGCCGGACAGCACCGAGCGCCAGACCTGGTAGCCAGCCGCGTCATCCACCGTTTCCCACGAGAGATCCACGACGCCGGTGCGAGCCTGCGCCGACAGCGATGCCGGTGCCTCGGGCGGGTTGAGGTCGGCCGCGGCGTCCGTGATGAACACGGCGGAGCCGTACGCGGCCAGTTCGATCGCCACGCTGTCGCCCTCGACCTGCGCGGAGGTGCCGCCCAGGTGATCGTTCAGGACCGTGCCGGCCGGCAGCCAGCCAACGAGATCGACCCCGACGGTGCGTGCCGCGTCGGACAGGTTGAGAACGGTGACGGTGGCCTCCGTATCGGTCCGGCGTCCGAAGGCCAGCGTGCCGGCATCGTCATCGGCATGAAGGAAGACCAGGTCGCCATCGCGCAGCGCCTCATGCTCCGTGCGCAGGCCGCCCAGCCGCGCGTACCAGTCGCGCAGCTCGGTGTCCTGCGCATCCCGGGGATAGGGGCGGCGGTCGTCGGGATCGTCGTGGCCGGTGAGGCCGACCTCCGTGCCGTAATACACGCCGGCCATGCCGGGCCAGGTCATCTGGAGTGTGGCCAAGAGTCGCAGACGGGCCTTGCCGATGGCGAGCGCCTCTGGTGTCTCCTTGTCCTCGCGGTTGTCGGCGCCGGGGGTCAGCGTCCACAGGATGCGCGTCGTGTCGTGGCTGTCCACGAGGTTATGAAGCACGTCCCACGCAGGGCGCGGATAGTCCTCGCGCAGCCCCTCCATGGCGGCGGTGAACTCGGTGGGGGTGAGTCCCGCGATGGCGCCATCGCTGTCCGCGGTGTCGCCGTTGATGAGGCCGATCACCGCGCGCCGGAAGCGGTAGTTCATGATGCTGTCGGCCTCCGTGCCGAGGAGCCACGCGGAGGCATCGCCCCACTCCTCTCCCAGGATCAGGGCATCGGAATCAACACCCTTCACGCTGCGGCGCAGGCCGCGCAGGAAGTCATGGCTGATCTCGTTCATGACGTCGAGGCGCCAGCCGCCGATGCCTGCCTCCAGCCAGCGCGTGGCAATGCTCTCCTCGCCCAGGAAGTAGCCGAACGTATCGGGATTCTCGGCCAGCACGGCGAGCGTGTCGAAGCCGAACCAGTCTTCGTAGGTCGTCCCGTCGTAACACTTCTCCGGCGGTCCCGGCCCGAAGATGAACCAGGTCGCCCACGCCGAATCGGCCGATTCGCAGGCCCCGACCTCATCGAAGCGTCCGTTCCGATCGAAGAGGGGTGAGTCGCTGCTGACATGATTGAAGACGCCGTCCAGCAGGACGCGCATGCCGAGCGCATCGGCGTCGGCGATGAGCGCGCCGAGCTCCTCGTTCGTGCCGAGGTCCGGGTCCACCACCGTGAAGTCGTCGGTGTCGTATCGGTGATTGGAGGGTGCCGCGAAGATCGGGTTGAGATAGAGGACGGTCACGCCGAGATCGGCCAGCTCGCCCAGGTGATCCCGAATGCCGGCCAGATCGCCTCCGTAAAAGTCGCGGCCCAGCGGCTCTTCATCGCACGGCTCGGCGGGAGCGGTGTACGCACGGCAGAAGCCCTCTGGCATATCGGTTTCCCAGTCGCGTGGCAGGACCGGGTTGCCGTAGACATCGCCGGACCGATACCGATCGGCGCCTTGCGCGCCGGCGCTCGCCTCCGGCATCGGATCATTGGTCGGATCGCCGTTGGCGAACCGATCCGGAAAGATCTGGTACACCACCGCGCCGCGCGCCCATTCCGGCGTCGCAAAGTCAGGAGCATGCGTGACGAGCTGCCACGAGCGGTCATCGGACGCTGCCAGCGTCTCTCCCGGGCCGCCATCGAGCAGTGTGTCGTCCTCCAGGTAGCGCGTGGTGCCGCCATCACGCACGATGAAGCGGTAGTAAAGGAGGCTCGGGATGTTCGTCGTCGGCAGCGTCGCCTCCCACCAGTCGTAGCCGTGCTCGCCGCCGGTCGCGTCACGGGCCACCACCGACATGGGCACCAGCACCTGCGATTCGGCCAGGGCATCCCAGATCCTGATCGTCGCCTCTTCGAGGTCACCGGCAGCCGCCCGCAGGCGCATCGTCACCTCGGTGCCGGCAGGGACCGCACCGAACGGCTGGCGGTACGCGTCGGATCGGCTGTCATGCGCGAGGTCGGCGTCGATGATGGCTCCGTCCAGCGCCAGGGATGGAAGGTCCGGGATCAGGGCTGCCTGCGGCACGCCATCCAGGTCGGGCTCAGGCTCGCCGCGCGGCCAGAGGATGATCGCCAGCGCGGCCGCGATGGCCAGGACAGCGCCTGTGCCCACGAAAGGCCAGCCGCGACGTGTCATACGGCGCGGCAGGCGCGCGCCGACCGGGGCGCGACCAGGAGTTCGGCGTCGAGCGTGTCGGCGACCCAGCTCGTTGGATCCGCGACGCTCTCGTCGCTCATCCCTTGACCCCACCCAGGGTGACCCCGCTGATGAGCCACCTGCTGCTGTACAGGAAGAGTGCGACGATCGGAATCGAGACCAGGACCGATGCCGCCGCGAGGTCGCCCCACTGGGTCTGGAACTGCGCCTGGAAACGCAGGATGCCGAGTGGCCAGGTGAACAGGTCAGTCTGTGAGCCGATGAGCACGCGCGCAAGCACGAACTCGTTCCAGGCGGCGAGGAAGTTGAAGAGGAAGACGATCGCCAGCGCGGGCGTCGAGAGCGGCAGCAGCACGCGCCAGAAGGCCTCGAGCTGCGAGCAGCCGTCGATGCGCGCCGCCTCCTCCAGCTCGATCGGCACCGTGTCGTAGTACCCCTTCAGGATCCAGATACTGAACGGCACGCTGGTGACGGCGTAGGCGATGACGAGGCCACGGTAGGTCCCCACCAGGTCGAGTTGGATGGCCAGGATCAGGATCGGCACCAGCAGCATGGTGGCCGGGATGAGCTGGGTGGCGAGCAGGGCGGTGAGCCCCACCCCGCGACCCGGGAACTTGAATCGGCTGAAGCCGTAGGCGCTGGTCGCGGCGAAGATGAGACCGATGAGCGCCGTCCCGACGGTGATGAGCAGGCTGTTGAAAAGCCACTGCGGGAAATCGGTCTCGAACAGGACGTGTCCGTAGGAGGCCAGCGTGGCCCCCTCGGGAACCAGGTTGAGGTCACGGCTGAGGAGCCGGTTGTCAGGTCGCAGCGAGACGCTGATCACGCGCAGCACCGGCAGCGCGGCGATGAGCGCCGCGAGGAAGAGGCCAGCGTGGATCATGGCGCGTGCCACCGGCGAGTCACCGCGCCCGGAGCCCGCCCATCGGTCCTGGTTGGTGGAGGCGACGGCTGCCGGCTGTACGGTGGGGACGGTTGTCGAGCTCATTCGTTCACGCTCCGTAGGGCGCCGCTGCGGCGGATGTAGACGATGACGAAGACCAGCAGGATCGCGAAGACCACGAAGGCGTACGCGGCCGCGAATCCGTAGCGGTTGTACTGGAAGGCGGCGCGGAAGAGGCCTGTCACCAGGGTGTCGCTCGTCTCCAGCTCGAGCTGGTTGATCACGAACGGCACGTTGAAGTTGTTGAAGGTCCAGACCACCCCCAGGATCACGGCAGGCACCATCACCGGGCGGATCAGCGGCAGGGTGATGTGGCGGAACGTCTGGCGGCGGTTGGCCCCATCGATCTCGGCCGCCTCGTACAGGTCGGGCGGGATGCTCTGGAGCCCACCGAGCAGGATCACCATCATGAACGGCACGCCCAACCAGACGTTGACCATGACCATGGCGAAGAAGTTCCAGAACGGCTCGGTCATCCAGCTCGGGCCTTCGACGCCGACAACGGCGAGCAGCTGGTTCACCATGCCGAACTCGCTGTTGAGCTCGGTGCGCCAGATGGCCAGCGACACGATCTGCGGGATGGCCCACGGCAGGACGATGAGGGCGCGGTAGGCGCCGCGAAGACGGATGCGCCGGTTCAGCAAGAGCGCCAGGCCCAGGCCAAGCCCCACATGGAAGGCGACGTTGAGGACCGTCCAGATCACTGTCTGCCAGAAGACCTGGAAGAAGCCCGCCTGCTGGAGGACGGGACGCGTGAAGACGTTGATGTAGTTCTCGATTCCGAGAAACATGTTCTGGCCCTTGCACTCGGTGAGGAGCCCGGCCGGAATGCCGGGGTCACAGAGGCGGCTCAGGTTCATGTTCGTGAACGAGACGTTCAGCTCCCACAGGAGCGGGTAGGCGATGAGCGCCAGGAGCCCCACGAAGGCGGGAGCGATGAGCAGGATCGGCGTGGCGAGCCGCCACTTCAGCCAGCGAGCGAGGACCACGTACAGGAAGCCCTCGAGCAGCGCCACCGCGGCCGCGAAGAAGAGCAGCGTGCTGAAGACTTCAGAGAGGGCGGCCACGGAGCGATCAACGTCCACGATGGAGCTCCAAGCAGAGAGGGGGGCCGATGTGGCGGGACACGATGCCCCGCCACATCATCACAGAGCGGTTAGAGGGTCGCGACGCAGTTGTCTGCGGCCTCCTGCATCGCGACCGTGACGGCCGCGAAGTCACTGTTGCCGGCGCCGAGGACGTCTCGGATGCCGGTGTTCATCGCGTCGAAGACGCAGCGCATCTCGACGTTGGTCGGCTGCGGGACGCCCTTGAGCAGCGCCTCCGACGCGCCCGCGAGGAGTGGATCGTCGGTCACGACGGCATCCCCGAGGGCCTCTGCGTTCGCCGGCAGGCGGCGCAGCTCCTCCACCATGGCGATCTGGTTCTCGGTGTTGGTCGACCACGAGATGAAGTCGAGCACCACCGTCAGCTCGTCGCCCTCGACGGCCGCCGGAACCATGTAGAAGGCGCCAGCGGTGTACGGCGCCGGATCCGAGCCGGTCTCGGTGACGGTCGGAAGCGGAGCCACGCCCAGGTCGTCGCCGAGCTGATCGGCGTAGTTCCCGAGCTCCCAGTCGCCGTTGACGATGTAGGCTGCCGAGCCACTGGTGAAGAGATCGCTGGCGCAGGTGTAGTCACACTCCGCGGGCATCACTTCATCCGTGTACTTCAGGTTGTAGAGGAACTCGAGCGCCGCCTGCATCTCCGGCGTGTCGAGGGTCGGCGTGGTGCCGTCCTCCGCGAAGACGGATGCGTCGAAGCCCGCAAGCCAGGGGGTGAGCCAGAACGACTCGGTCTCGTTGAAGACGAGGCCGAACGTGTCGCCGGAGGTGTTCTCCGTGGCCGTGGCGATGAGCTCGTCGGTATCGGCCGGAGCGTCCTCACCCGCCAGGCTCTTGTTGAAGTAGAGCATCAGCTGGTTGCCGTTGCTGATCGGGATGCCCCAGGTCGTGCCGTCCACCTGGACCGCGGAGAGGGCACCCTCCTCGTAGACGCTCGCGTCGACGCCGGTGATCTCCTGGATCACGCCGGCGGAGGTGAACGGACCGACGTGGTCCGCGACGGTCCAGACCAGCTCTGGCGCCGCTTCGGGCGATAGCGCCGTGTTGACGAGGTCTTCGCGCAGGAGCTCCACGTCCTTGTTGACGACCTCGATGGTGACGTTCGGATGCTCGGCGCCGTAGGCTTCGGCGAGAGACTCGACATAGGCGATCTGCGGGTCGCCCTCCTTGGTCCATAGCTCGATGGCGACGTCGCCCTCGGGGAAGGCGGCCTCGCTGGGCGCCACTGATGCGTCGCCTGAGGCGGCCGGGGGTGCCGATGACTCATCGGGCTCGTCAGTAGCGCCGATCTCGCCGCCCGAGCAGGCGGCGAGCGCCAGCGACATGACGACGAAGATCGGGAACAGTCGATGGAATATGCGTGGCATGCGATTGAAATTCCTCTGTGGGGTGATCGGACGAGAATGCGCGGGCGAGGTCAGCGTGTGGCGACACCTCCTCCCATCGGTGTGCTCACCGAGGCTCTCGCCGCCCGCGGGGGGGCGGTCGACCCGCGCACCACCAGGCGCGTCGGCAGGACCTCGACCACGGGACGGTGCTCCGAGCCTGAACGAATGGCTGAGATGAGTCGGAGCGCGGCGCGGCGGCCCTTCTCGCGGATGGGCTGGTGGACGGTGGTGAGCCTGGGGCTCGTCCACGACGCGGCGGGGATGTCGTCGAACCCGACGATCGAGAGGTCGTCGGGAATGGTCATCCCCGCGTCGATGGCGGCCGCCAGGATGCCGATGGCGGTAACGTCGGACATGGTGATGACCGCGGTCGGAGGCTCGCCGTCGGAGGCGAGGAGCGCAGCGAGCGCGGCGCGCCCGCCTTCCTCGCTGACCGGGGTGGAGAGGATGCACAGCCGCGTGGTTCCGTCGGCCGATTCATCGGCGCCGGGCGCGAGGGCGAAGCCCCTGCGGATGCCGGCCAGGCGACGCGCGGAGATCCCATGCTGTTCGTCGACCGGGGAGTCCGGGTGCTCGGCGATGAGCACGACCGCGACGTCCCGATGGCCCAGGGCGTACAGGTGCGCTGCGGCCTGGGCCGCACCATGCTCGTCGTCGATGCCGATCACGTCCATCCCGTCCCAGTCTTCGATGTCGAGGCCGACGAGCGGCGTGCCAAGGCTGCGGACCTTGGCGAGATCCGGATGGTTCGGTACCAGGCCCAGCAGGATGAGCCCGTCGACCAGGGCGGAATCGACCGCCCGCGCGATGGAGCCGCCCACCGGCGGCACGATCACCACGGCGATCCCCTCCGCGTCGCAGACGTCGCCGATGCCACGCACCAGCTCGGGCAGAAAGGGATTGGCGAATATATCGTGCGTCGACTGCGGGACGACGAGGCCGATCTGGTCGGTGCGTCGGCTCGCCAGCCGTCGCGCGATCGGAGACGGTCGATACCCCATCTCGGCAGCGGCGGCCAGGATGCGCTCACGGGTAACCACATTGAGATTGTCGGGTTGGTTGAACGCAAAGCTGACCGATGTCTTGCTGACACCCGCACGCTTTGCGACATCATTGATCCGGGGTCTGGCCACACACGAGCTCCGAGCCATGCCTGTGTCGTTCGTGAACCGGTTTAGTGAACCGGTTTAGCGACTCTAGCGCCGGTCGGGCTGGTGTGTCAAGACCGTGTGAATGTGCAATGGGCCGATAGATCGGGCCGTGGCGCACATGGATTCTCCCGCACGTGTATGAGGACCTCTCCACAGGTCAGGGTGCGCTTTGAGGCCATCCCGTGTGCGCCACACCCGATGAATCGGCGAACGCTGGATTGGACTGCGAACGCCTCAGCCGCCGGGACCGGCTACGATCTTCGGGTGACGTCCGACGTTGATCCGCAGGCGCCGATGCCGCTCGCCGTTCGCCTCTGGTTCGCGGTGGCGTTTGTGCTGCTGGCCCTGACCGGACTGCTGCTCGGTCGCATCGTGGAATTCGTCGACTTCAGTGAGCGCGCGCCATTCAGTCTGCTCGGAATCTTCATGATGATCGAGCTGGCGGCCGTGCTCTTCGG
>JACDBZ010000169.1 GCA_013694645.1 Chloroflexota bacterium | reverse complement strand
ACGGCGCCGAACTGAAGGTGAGCGATGGCACGGCACGCGTACGTCGCCTGTCAGCCACCGGCTTCGACTGGCTCACGGCACCGCTGCCGGTGGTGGCGAGCGTCACGGACCAGGTGGGGGAGCCGCGCTACGCGAGCCTGAAGGGGATCATGGCCGCCAAGCGCAAGCCCATGGAGACCTGGTCGCTGGCCGACCTCGGCATGTCCACCGATGACGTGTCGGGCGGTGCGCTGACCACCGTGACCGGGACCCGGCAGCCGGAGAAGAAGGCGCCGACCGAGCGTATCGAGAACCTTCCCCCAGGCGACGCGGCGGTGAAGATCGCCGACTGGCTCACAGCACGAAAGCTGATCTGAACCGATGAGCAATGACATTCTGTTCCTCGCGGAATTCGCGGGCGGCAAGCCAGCGCGGTCGGCGCTCGAGCTTGCTGCCGGAGCCGCCGAGCTTGCCTCCCAGGCCGGCGGGTCGGCCGTGGCACTCGCCTACGGCTCAGGTGCCGCGGATGGCGCGGCGAGCCTTGGCGCTCAGGGTGCCGCACGGGTCATCATCCTCGGCGACGACGACCGCCCGGCGATCAGCCTGGCGGCGACGGTCGTGGCGGCGGTGCGCGACGCCGATGCCCTGGCGGTCCTGGCCCCCGCAACGCCGAACGGGCGTGACCTGGCGGCGGCTCTGGTCGGCATGCTCCACGTCCCGGCCTTCGGACCGGTGCGCGCGGCGCGCGTGACCGATGGCGTGCTCGAGACCGAGCAGGCCACGCTCCAGGGCAGCGTCATCACCACCGCACGGCCGAGTGACGGCGCGCCGACACCGTCCGTCGCACTCGTCCTGTCGGGGACGTTCACCCCCATCGAGGGCGGAAGTGGGAGCGCGGAGGTCGAGCATGCGCCCGACGCAGGGGAGTCGGCGTTTGACCGAGCGACCGTCGCCGAGAGCCACGAGGCGGAGGCGAAGGTGGTCAACCTCGAGGAGGCGACGGTCATCGTGGCGGGTGGTCGAGGCGTCGGCGGCGAGGAAGGCTTCGGGCCATTGCGCGACCTGGCTGCCGCGCTGGGCGGCGCCGTCGGCGCGTCTCGGGCGGCCGCGGACGCGGGCTGGATACCGTACCAACTTCAGATCGGGCAGACCGGAAAGGTGGTCAAGCCGTCGCTCTACATCGGCGCCGGCATCAGTGGGGCGATCCAGCACCGGGTCGGCATGCAGAGCGCCGAGCACGTGATCGCGATCAATCGAGACCCGGACGCGCCGATCGGCGAATTCGCTGACCTGTTCGTGGTGGGCGACCTGTTTCAGATCGTGCCCGCGCTGACCGACGAGATCCGCCGGCGCAAGGGAGCAGAGGGGGCGTAGGCTACGTTCATGCGCGCACTATTCGGTGGCAGACGACGGAGCATCTTCGGCCACGGCAAGGAGCTCGGGCTCTACCGCAACGAGATGTTCCAGATCACCGCGCGAATCGACGGGATCCTCGCGGCGGTCGCCGATGAGATCGACGCGCTGCGGCGTCGCGACCTGGACCCGGAAGAGGCCGTGACCCGGCTGAGCGCGCAGGAAGATCATCTTGACGAGGAGGTCAGCAAGCTCCAGGCGATGATGGCCCCCGAAGAGCTGCACGGCCTTCACATGGAGTACGAGACGAACCTGGAGCGGGCCTTGCGTGGCATGGTCACTGCGGAGCGTGGCTGCGGCATCACCAGGCTGCCGCATCGGCCTCCCGACGATGAGGAGCCGTACATCTATTACAGGCGCGGCCACTCCAACGTGTCCCACGCTCGGCTGCGCATGGCCGAGATCGTGGACGTGCTGCTCAACTGGGAGCCTGGCGGACCCACGGACGCATCGGTCGCTGCCCGTCTGGAGCGTACTCGCGAAGGCTGAAACCGCACATGTTGTGGTATGCTCCATCACGGTACTACCACTGGTGTAGTCCGGACGCTAGGAGCGATACGAGCAACATGCGATGTCCACGCTGCGAGCAGACCGGCACGCGCGTCATCGATTCGCGCGATCTCGAGAACGGCAGCACCATTCGCCGACGCCGGGAGTGCGAGGCATGCTCCTATCGGTTCACGACTTACGAGCGGGCCGAAGGGGCGCGCCTCGTGGTCATCAAGCGTGACGGCAGCCGCCAGGACTTCGATCGCGAGAAGCTGCGTTCCGGCCTGCTGAAAGCGCTTCAGAAGCGACCGGTTACCCTCGACCGTGTCGAAACGGCGCTCGATGACATCGAGAGCCAGCTCCGAGCGCGCGGCGATGCCGAGCTGCCTTCGACCGAGATCGGCCGCCTGGCGACGGACGCGCTGCGCGACCTCGATCAGCTGGCATACATCCGCTTCGCATCGGTCTATCACGCGTACGACGACATCGAGACGCTCCAGCGCGAGGTGGATCTGCTGATCAAGCAGCGCCCCGGGTCGTAAGATCAGCGCCGCATGATCCTGTCCGACCGCGACATCCGGGCCGAGATCGACGCCGGCCGGATCGTCGTCGACCCATTCACGCCTGACGCCGTTCAGCCATCGAGCGTCGACCTCCATCTCGGAAACCGCTTCCGGGTCTTCCGCAACAACCGAACAGCGGTGATCGACCCGCGGATGGACCAGCCTGAGCTGACCGAGCTGGTCGAGATCAACGGCGACGAGCCATTCATCCTGCACCCCGGTGAGTTCGTGTTGGGCGCCACCTTCGAGCGCGTCGGCCTGCCGGACGACCTTGTGGCGAGGCTCGAAGGCAAAAGTTCTTTGGGCCGGTTGGGCCTGCTCATCCATTCGACCGCCGGTTACGTCGATCCTGGCTGGGAGGGAACCCTCACCCTTGAGCTGTCGAATGTCGCGAATCTGCCGATCAAGCTCTACGACGGCATGAAGATCGGTCAGATCAGCTTCCAGCGGCTCAGTTCTCCGGTCGAGGTCGGCTACGGGGATGCGCGAATCGGTTCCAAGTACCGCGGACAGACTGACCCGACGGCCAGCCGCTACCACGCGGACTTCGACCGCGGCCGCGTGACCCGGTGACTGAGCCGCTCCACGAGATCGGCGAACCGCGAGCGTACGCGGGCGGGGTGAGCGTGCGGGTCATTCGTGCCGGCTGGTTCCGTCCCGATGCCGGAGGATTCTTCGGGGTCGTGCCGCGTCCGCTGTGGAGCAGGCTGGTCGAGACCGATGAGCGCGGGAGACTTCGCTGCCGGCTCAATCTGCTGCTCGTCGAGGCCGGCGGCAAACGCATCCTGATCGAGACCGGGACCGGTGTGCGAATGAGCGACAAGGACCGTGATATCAAAGGCGTCGAAGGCGGCGATCCGGTTCAGGCGCTTCGGGCCGTGGGTGAGGATCCGGCATCGGTCGACTTCGTGGTGGTCAGCCACCTCCATTACGACCACGCCGGTGGCATGGTAGACACCTTCGGCCGTCCGGCCTTCCCGAACGCGCGCTACGTCGTCCAGCGTGACGAGGCGGAGGCAGCCCACGGAGACGAGCTGCGATTGGCCGGTGTCATGGAGGTCGAGCAGCTCGATGCGGTGCGCGCGGCCGGACAGCTGGCCGAGGTGAACGGCGAGGTGGAGCTGGTCGAGGGTGTGCGCGTCATTCGCACCGGTGGGCACACCCGTGGTTCGCAGGCAGTCCTGATGGGCGTCGACCGTCCCGGCGGCCGCGCCGGAGATCCTACGGAACGCGCCATCTTCTGGGGAGATCTGATCCCGACACGGTGGCAGATTCCCGTGCGCTGGACCTCCGCATATGACGACTACCCGATCGACGCCATCGAGGTGCGCAGCGAGCTGGTGACACGCGCCGCAGCCGAGGGCTGGTGGTGCTATTTCACGCATGATCCAGGCGCCCTGCCCATCCTCATCGAGGCAACCGAGAAGGGAGGATATCGAGCGGTTTCCTGAGGCGCCACACGTCGATCGACGCAGGGTGAGCATGCCGACCGGCTGAAGACCGCTATCCCGCCTAGAATGATCAGGCCACTTCCGCCCGCTTGATCGTTCGAAAGGAAGCTGACTCTCTTGAACTCCCTTCGTACCCTGCTGCGCCGAGGCATGGTTCTCACCTCTGTGATCGCGCTCGTCGCCCTGATGGCTGCATGCAGCAGCGCGAGTGAAAGCGCCGCTGACGGCGATGGCGGAGACAACACCGGCGGCGGAACGATTGCCGTCACCGATGGCGCCGCTGAGCTCAGCGCCGCCGACATCGCGTTCGACGCGAACGTCATCCAGGCCGTGGCCGGCGAGGCCTTCACCATCACCTTCACGAACAACGACTCCGCGCCCCACAACGTCGCCATCTATACCGAGGAGGGTGGTGAAGAGATCGTTGTGGGCGATGTCATCGACGGTGGCGCCACCACCGAGGTCCAGGTGGATGCACTCGAAGCTGGTGAGTACTTCTTCGTCTGCGACATTCACCCCGGGGAAATGAGCGGATCGGTGGTCGTCGAGGGCTGACCCGAACCTGTCCCGATGCACGAACGAGGCGTGCGCTACGCACGCCTCGTTCGTGCTTCACCGCATCACGCGCCGGAGCTCAGCTCGCCGCGAGCAGCTCATCGAGGATGGCCACCATTCGCGTCGGATCAAGCGGACCGATCACCTCGCGAAGCACCGTTCCCTCGGCGCCGATGAAATAGTGCCGCGGCAGACCATCGGTCCCGGCCCAGCGGTAATAGGTGTCGAGTGTCGGGTCGAGCAGAATCGGGTACTCCACGCCATAACGGGTGACGAAGTCGCTGACCGCGTCTCGCCCCTCCCCCCAGTCGACTCCGAGGATCAACAGCTCGTCCGGATACGCGTCGGCCAGGCGTTGCATGGCCGGCATCTCCGTGCGGCACGGCTCGCAGCTCGTGGCCCAGAAGTTGACCCAGACCAGGCGGCCGTCCGCATCGGCAAGGGACCAGGCCCGGCCGTCGAGACCCTCGCCTCGTAGCTCGGGTGCGAGCTGGCCGACCAACGAGCCGAGGCGCCCGTCGGGGGTGCCCCGCAGCAGCGGGATGGTGGCCAGCACGGCCATCACGACCGCCAACGTCAGGATGCCGATGAGCCACAGCAGGCTGCCGCGCCGGCGCCGCAGGATCGCGGGGATCATCGGTTCATGACCGCTTCGAGGTCGGGGCGGGTGATGATCAGCTCGAGCCGATCAGCGCCATTCACGACGAGCACCGGGATGCGGTGCGCGTAGCGCACGAGCAGGTCGTCATCGGTCTCGATGTCGATCGCGTCCCATCCATCGGCTCCCAGCATGGTGTCGAGCAGGACGCTCGCCTCCTCGCAAAGGTGGCAGCCATGCCGAACGTAGAGAGTCGGTCGTGCGGGCATGGGGCGGATGATACGGTAGGATCCGATCGGCGCCGCCCCCGTAGCTCAGTGGATAGAGCGCCGCCGTCCTAAGGCGGGCGTCGGGGGTTCGAATCCCTCCGGGGGCGCCACACACGAACACGACGAGGAGTGCATGTAATGGGACTGGTTGAGTGGGTCATTGTGCTGGGCATACTCGCCGCAGCCATCTACCTCGTGAGACGCATCTTTCGTCGCGCCTAGGGCGTAGGACTCGAAGAACGGGGCGGCCTCGGGCCGGACGATGATTCGGCCCACGTCGCGGCCGTTCATCTCCACGCGCTCCACGATGTGGCGGATACGCTACATCGATCGTCGCAAGGAGCTGCACGGTCCCACGGGTGAGACTCTCCTGGACGCTCGACTAGAGACCCTGCGCCCACGCCGCCGCCGCTCAGCCTAAGAGGCGGCCGGCCGATTAGCTGCCTTAGCCGTAGGCGGTTAGCCGTTCGGGTAGTGCGGTCCTGAATCCCTCCGGGGGCGCCATAACCACCCAGGATCGGGCGAGACCGACCTTTCGAGCCGGCGCGTGACGATCCCAATAGGAGGAGACCCCACATGCCCAGATTCATCACGTTCTTCTCGTATACCGCCGAATCCACGAAGGCCATGATCGAAAAGCCGAGCGACCGGTCCGCCGCAGGAAAGGCGCTTGTCGAATCGCTCGGAGGCACGCAGGAAGCTTTCTACTGGATGCAGGGAAAGCATGACGGCTTCCTCATCTCGAACGTGCCCGACGGCGTGGCAGCGGCAGCGCTGTCGGCGGCGGTCGGTGCCGCTGGCGCCGTCGTGGGTCTCGAGACGCACCAGATCTTCGACCACGACGAACAAGCGGCCATCGTCAAGCACGCCGACACCGCCCGTAAGGCCTACAAACCGCCGACTGCCTGATCCAATCGACGCCGGCGGATGGACCGCCCGTCGCTCCAGCAGCACGAAGAGCGGATCGCGCTGCGCGTTTGGCTTCTACATGGAACGGTGGTCGGGACGATCACCGTCGCCGCTACCGCCGCGTCGACCGCACCGTCAGCGAGCGCACCCGCGCCCAGCGTACCTGCGGCGAGTTCGATGCCGGACACCGCGAGCGACCCTGGTGCCGACGGGTCACCCATGGGTCAGCCATCGGTGTTCCTCGCCTTGGTCGCACTCGCCGGACTTGGGCATGATGGTGGCTATCCGCTTCCGTCGCTCGTAGCCGATCGTCGGGCCGGGCGCTCGAGCGTCCGGCCCGCGTTGACGGTCCGCCGTGCGGATTGCCTCTTTCAGGCTCCGGGGCCCTGGCACCGCGGATCAGCTTCCAGCTGGTGCGTCAGAGCACGAACGTGAAGAGATTGGCCAAGCGCGCGAAAGTGTTGAGGAAGATCATCACGCCGATCACGATGATGAAGGCACCGGCGACCACCTGCACCCACCGATGGTGTCGCCGCAGCCACTCGATCAGAGGCTGGAGGCGGGGGAGTGCCAGCGCCGCGGCCAGGAATGGTACCGCCAGCCCGGCTGAGTAGGCGATCAGCA
>JACDBZ010000167.1 GCA_013694645.1 Chloroflexota bacterium | reverse complement strand
GCGACCGGGACACGAAGTTCAGCAGGTCGTTCGACGAGGTTGTCCGCTCGGAAGGGGCGAGGGTGATCCTCACGCCGATCCGGGCCCCGAACGCCAATGCCTACGCCGAGCGCGTGATCGAGACGATCCGGGCCGAGTGCCTCGACTGGACGCTTATCCTCGGTCGGCGGCATCTCGATCGAACGCTCCGGACGTATGCCGAGCACTACAACCGCAGGCGGCCCCATCGTGGGCTCGCCCTCGCGATCCCGCTCGCCGAACCCCAGGACCGGATGCCGGTGAGCCCCCGAGACGTTCGCCGACGGGACCTGCTCGGCGGGCTGATCCACGAGTACCATGGAGTGGCCGCGTGATCGAATCTGAATTTCCGACCCCCACGCGTTCGAAGGCGCCGGCCTGCGGAAACCGTGACCGCATAACTGAGGTGTTGTCGCTCGGCCCACCACGCTCATAGCACAGCGTTCAGGCGGAAATGCTTGACATGCAAGAGGCCGCTGGTTCGAGTCCAGCGCCGCCCACCACGGACCGCTTCTTGCTCAAACTGACCGCTTAACTGTGCGAGCGCCCGACAACGAGTCTCAGGTCAGCGCTCGTGACCGCATAACAACGGTTCTACCAGCCCACATCGAGCGCTTCACGCGGGAGTGGAACGCGGGCGCCACGCTATTCAAGTGGGTGAAGACCGCCGACGAGATTCTGGCCAAGGCCGGGCGCAAGACGCAAGCCGATTCCGGCGCGCGACACGAGGTGGCGACCGCCGCCATACGCAGGAGGGGACTACCTCACAGGACTCGTGTCGGAGACTTGCAGGAGTCAGCGGCCAATCGGTCGCGTGCGACCATAGGCGCGGGCGTGCCCGCCGCAACACCGCCGGCATCCTAATCCACGAGTCGGAGCCTGGCCTCAGGCCGAGAGGGCGAAGGAAACCGCCTCGTCGCTCGTCAGGCGGCGGCCATCGACCCACGCCGAGTCGAGGGCGGTCGCCTCGAGCTTGTTGCGGAGCTGTCCGATCGCGGCGTCGTATTCCGCGCGTTCGACCGAGACCATCGCTGCTTCCGCGACCTCGCGCATCGCCTCCGCTGCGCCGAACAGGCGGGCCGCGCGCACGAGGTCGTGCTTCGCCATGGCCACGAAGGCGAAGCACTCCAGCTGGTTGGCGATGGCGCCCCGGTTGCCCGCGTGCTGCCAGCCGCGCAGCGTTTCCCGGTACAGCGCCTCGGCCTCGTCGATCTCCCCCCCGCGGCGCAGGGCGTGAGCGAGGTCCCTGCGCGAGAGGAGAACGAACCTGCGGTCGCCCATCTCCTCGTAGGCGGCGATCGCTCTGCCCAACCACTCTCGCGCCTCGGCCAACCGACCGGTGAGGCCGCTCAATACGCCGCGACTCCGTGCTGCGAAGGCGATCACGAACGGATTGCGGGAGCGATCTGCGGCCTCGCTCGCCCTGACTAGCCGGGCATCTGCGGCCGCCAGGTCACCGTCAGCCATATCCGAATAGGCAAGGCTCGCCTCGCTTATGCCAAGTGTCCACCAGTCGCGCCTGGACTCGGCCAGCCGGATCAGCTCATCCCACCCGTCACGCACCCCGCCCCCCTGTCCCGAGGAGGCGCTCGTCCTCGCCAGCGCAGCGAGCGCCTCTGACAGCGCCTCATGGTCCTCGGCGCGGCGGGCCAGTGCCACCGCTTCCTCGGCCCAGCGCCGGCGCGCGCTCGCACTCGCCCCCGCAAGCGACGACGCGCTGGCGGCCGCCGCAAGCACCCTGGCCACGAGGATCGTCCGCTCGCGAGCGGCGGGAGGTGGAGCAGGCGGCAGCGTCACTGCCAGGTCGGCCGCCTGAGCCAGCCGCTCGACCACTTCCAACCCATACGATCGCGAGCTCCCGTACGACATCATCGCGACCGACAGGCGGAGCGCGGCATCCGGGTCCGCCTCGAACGACCACTCCAGCGCGGCGCGCAGGTTATCGGCCTCGGGGTCCAGGCGGCCGAGCCAGGCGACCATCTCCGGCCCTCGCAGCGCGGGCTCGGCCTGGAGGGCGAGATCCAGGAAGAATGCGAGGTGGCGGCCGCGCAGGGCCGACACCTCCCCGGCGCCAGCCAGCCGGTCGCCGGCGTACTGACGAATGGTCTCGAGCAGCCGATAGCGCGTCGGTCCACTCTGCTCGGCGACGAGGAGCGAGCGGTCGACCAGGTGGCCCAGGCCGTCGAGCGTGTCGAGCAGCGCGTTCCCCTGGTCGGGACCCGCGCCGCCATCGTCTTCGTGCAGCCGCGTCACGGCCGCCGCGGCCTCCAAGGTGCAGCCCCCCGCAAAGACCGAGAGGCGCCGCAGCAGCCGGCGGTCCGCCTCGCTCAGCAGGTCCCAGCTCCAGTCGATCAGCGCCTGCAGGGTCTGCTGGCGCGGGATGGCGCTGCGGCGGCCGCCGGTCAGCAGCCGGAAGCGGTCGCCCAGCCCGAGCGCGATCTCCTGCGCGGAGAGATGGGTGATTCGCGCGGCTGCGAGCTCGATGGCGAGCGGGATGCCGTCAAGCCGACGGCAGATCTCGACGACCGCCGGCGCGTTGGTAGGAGTCAGCGCAAAGGACGACAGCACCGCGGTCGCTCGGTCGACGAAGAGGCGGACCGCGTCAACCGCGGCGATCTCTTCGAACCAACCCGCCGCCTGCTGGTCATGATCCTCGCCCCTGTCGATGGAGCCAGGCACGACCAGCGAGGGCACCTGGAAGACCGTCTCGCCAGCCACTCCCAGCGCCTCACGGCTCGACGCAAGGACGGTCAACGATGGACAGCTGGCGAGCAGGCGATCGACCAGATCCGCGGCCGCGCCGATGACATGCTCGCAGTTGTCGAGGAGCAGCACCAGGGACTTCGATCGGAGAAAGTCGACCAGCGTGTCGGTTAGCGCCCGTCCGGGCTCGTCACGCACGCCGAGGGCCCGGGCCACCTCGCCGACGATGAGATCGGGGCTGGCGACCGGGGCGAGCTCGACCAGCCAGACGCCGTCCCCACGGCGCCCCAGCATATCAGCCGCTAGCTGGAGCATGAGCCTGGTCTTGCCCGTGCCGCCGGTCCCGATCAGGGTCACCAGTCGATGCGCCTCCGCCAACGCCCCGAGCTCCCCGAGCTCGCGCTGGCGGCCGACGAAGGAGGTCAGCTGCGCAGGGAGGTTGGTCATCTCCGTCGCGACCGACCGAAGCCCAGGAAACTCGGCTCGCAGTCCGGGACCGATGAGCTGGTAGAGGTGTGCCGGCGCGTCGAAGTCCTTCAGGCGGTACTCGCCGAGCTCACGCAGAGCCAGCTCCGCGGGCAACCGATCGCCGAGGACCGCAGCCATCGCCTGCGAGACCAGCACCTGGCCGCCGTGGCCGGCTGCCGCAATGCGGGCCGCGCGGTGGACCTCGAGCCCAACGTAATCGCCGCCTCTGCGCGTCGCCTCGCCCAGATGAAGACCCATCCGCACGCGGAGATCGGCGCCGGGCGGCCATTCCGCGGCCGTCAGCGCGCGCTGGACCTCCGCGGCGGCGCGCAACGCGTGGAGCGGGCTGCCGAACGCGACGAAGAAGGAGTCGCCCTCGGTGCCAACCTCGAACCCACCGTGGCGGGTGAACGCCTGGCGCAGAATCGACCGATGCCGCTCCAGGAGCGACTCGTAGGCATCGGCGAGGCTACGGGCCAGACGGGTTGAGCCCTCGATGTCGGTGAACAGGAATGCAACCGTGCCGCTCGGCGCCTCCGGCGGTCGTGGCTCCCGGCTCCGGTGAGCCGACTTGGCTGGCATGCGGCTGATGGTACCGCTGCCCATCGTTGACAGAAACGAGCATGAACCCAGCACGTGATCGGCACATGACGATTGCCGAATATCCGACGCGACCTCCGCGTCTCGCCCCGTTCCTGGCCCAGTGGCACTCCATGAGCGAGC
>JACDBZ010000161.1 GCA_013694645.1 Chloroflexota bacterium | reverse complement strand
AAGAGCCCCGCGCCGATGTAGGTGAACAGGACACCGGCGAAGCCGAGCACGATCAGCCAGGGCGCCAGGCGCTCCCAGCGGTCGCGACGCCCGGCGACGTGCAGGTAGGCGCCGAAGACGAGCCAGGTGGCCGCCGCCGCGAGCTCCTTGGGATCGTTGCTCCAGTAGGTTCGCCAGGCGAGGTGGGCCCAGACCGATCCGAGCGCGATGGCCATCGTCAGGATCGGGAAGGCGATGAGGACCGCCCGGTGACCGACTGCTCGCGCCACGCCGGCCGGCGGCAGGAGCGGGATGCGGTCCCCGGTTCGCGCCTGCCCGATCTCAGCCGCGGCGGCCACAAAGGCGACCCCGCTGACCGCGTAGGCGAGCACCGCGCTGCCGACATGGACGGTCAGCAACAGTGGCTGCTGGAGCGCGGGAACCAGGGAATCCACCCGGTCATCGAGGCTGAGCGCGAAGATCACCAGCCCCGCGGCCAGCAGCGCGGTGAGCGGCGCCATGCCCTCGAGCGGATTGGCGCGCGCCATCGCGAGGTGGGTCCCGATCAGGGCTGCGGCGAATGCGAGGCTGAACTCGTGGAGGTTCGACCACGGCGCATGTCCGATGAGAACCGCGCGCAGCGCCAGGGCGCCGAGCAGCAGCGCGAAGGCGAGCAGGAGCCCGGCACCAGCACCTCGGCGCAGGAACGCGGAGCCGCCGCCGGCGCTCAACGTCGCGGAGCCACCTGCGGGGTGTGCGTGGCGCTCGATCCCGAGCAGGATGGCGCCGAGTCCGGCCGCCGCCGAAGCCAGCAGCGCGGCAAGCCCGGTGATCAGAAGAATGGAGATGAGCGTGATCATCGGTCGATCCGGTGGTGGTCACCGACCGGGTTCAACCGGTCAGCTCAGGAGGGCTGTGTCCGCGACACCGGTCCGGGTGCCGCATCGATAGCAGGACGCGTCACCGGCCGAAAGAGTTGCGCCGCAGTTGGTGCAGTCAAGCGACAGGTCGCGCTCGCAGCTCGTGCAGAAGCGCGCGCCGGCGGGAAACCCGAGCTGATCAACGCGACAATAGGGGACACCCCGCGGATGCTCAATGGCGTCGGAGCCAGGGGACGAGGGAAGCGCAACGACTGTTTGATCGGTCGGCTTGTCGTTGATCCCGACCTGGCTCACGCGAAGGTAGCCGATGATCAGCCACAGCACGTATAGGCCAAGCACGCCGAGGAGGACGAGCGGGAAGAAGAGTCCCAGGCGGTCGCCCCAGCCGGTGGCGAGCCAGTCGGCAACATCTCGGATCAGGTCCATGGCGGGCCGATTCTAGCATCGGCTACACTCCGGCGAACACTCAGACGAACGAATGCCGATGCAACGACAGCGACTCGATCCCCGCGCACCGCTGACCGAACTTCACGTGCATCTCGGAGCCGCCGTCACGCCGGCCATCATGTGGGGCATTGCCCACGCGCAGGGCATCAAGCTGCCGACGAAGGACTACTGGGCTTTCCGCGACCTCATCACCGTGGGACGTCGGCGCCGTTCGTTCGATGCCTACCTCGATCTCTTCCACTGGACCGAACTCATCCAATCGAGCCCGATCGCCGTGGAGCGCAGCGTGTACGAGGTGATCGGCGGCGCCTATCGCAAGAACAATGTGACCGGCCTCGAGCTGCGCTTCAACCCGATGAAGCGTAACCGCGGTGGCGAGCAGGACCTTGATCACATCATCGCCGCCGCCGTGCGCGGAATGGACCGCGCGATCCTCGAGTATCCGCAGGTCCGCGCGGGCCTCGTCCTCTGCCTGGACCGGTCGTTCTCACCCGCGCTGAACGAGATCATCGCCGCGAAGGCGATCAGCTGGCGCAGCCGCGGCGTCGTGGCGATCGATATCGCCGGTCCGGTCTCCGACGGATTCCGGTTCGCCGACTATTCTGAGATCTATGCCGAATGCCGGCGGGCCGGACTGGGGTTGACGGTCCACGCGGGCGAGACCGGCGGCGCGGATGAGGTGCGGGAGGCGCTGGAGGCACTCGAGCCTGATCGCATCGGACATGGTGTTCGCAGCGCAGAGGATCCGCACGTGCTCGGGATGCTGCGCGAGCGCGGCACGGTGCTCGAGGTTTGCCCCAGCTCGAACCTGAACACGGGCGTGCTCGGCAGCATCGGCGAAGTTCGGCGCGTGATTCGCGCGCTCGTCGAGGGAGGAGTCCGGTTCACTGTCAGCACGGATGGCCCCGAGATGCTGCGAACCTACCTGCGCGACGAGCTCAACCTGCTGATGCGCCACGACATCCTGTCGATGGACGAGGTGCTGCAGGCGATCGAGGTGGGGGTGAGCGCGAGCTTCCTGGATCGGGCGCCGACGATCGAGACATCGCTCCTCCGTCACGTCGAGAGCGGGTCGGCCGATGCGGCGATCCCCGTCGAGGTGGGCATCTAGGACCGTATACTGCCGGCCGTGTCATCGATCTGGCGCCCGGTCCGCGAGCGCGCCCCCGCGCGCAGCCTGATGGTCATCGTGGCCCATCCGGGCGATGAGGCCTTCGGCTTCGGCGGAGCGATTGCCGGTGCCGCGGCCAGCGGTGCCTACGTGGTCGTCGTGTGCGTCACGCGGGGGTGGTTCGACGCCCGCCTGACCGCCAGCCCGCCGGCCGCCGGCGGGAAGAACCGCGACGTGAAGAGTGGTGCCATCAACTGGCGGAACATCGACACCGTCCGCGAGGACGAGCTGCGCCGATCGGTGGCACTCCTGGGCGTGAGGGTGGTCCGGATGCTCGACTACGCCGAGGGTGATCTGGACCGCGAGAACTTCGACAACCTGGTCGGCAGGATCGTCGAGCCGATCCGGATGCATCGGCCCGAGGTGATCGTCTCGTTCGGCCCGGATGGCGCCACCGGGGACACCGACCATATGGTCCTGTCGCGGGCCGTGCGTGCCGCATACGATCGCGCTGCCGAGCCGCTCTCCTACGA
Source organism: Chloroflexota bacterium (assembly GCA_013694645.1). Lineage (GTDB taxonomy): Bacteria > Chloroflexota > Limnocylindria > QHBO01 > QHBO01 > JACDBZ01. The sequence goes on along the minus strand of JACDBZ010000161.1, from coordinate 591 downwards.
GGACGACCTCGAAGAGGACCAGGTCGCGTGGCGCGCGGCAAAGCTCTACGAGCTGGTCGTTCCGCAGAGCGCGTTGGCGGCGTTCGGCGATCGTTTGCCGGTCGAGGGCTATGGATCGGCGGTTGAGCCGACTGTGGCGCTCGAGCTCGGTGAGCTTGCGCAGCTCAAGCTGGCCGCCATCAGCCGGCATGTCTCGCAGATCGGTTCGGTGGGCGCCTTCCACGATTGGGGCTCCGATCGCCGCGACGCCTGGCTCGGCACCGAGCACTATCGCCTGGCTGCATCCGCACTGCCGATGCCGGTCGACGGCGAAGCCTCTCTCTTCGATGGCCTGCCCTAGCAGCCTCGATCGCCACTTCGCTGGCTGAGCGTGCGCAGACGCGTCATGTGAACCGATCGACCGGCTCTGGTAGGCTCTACGGGCCGCATCGGTCCCGATCATCAGGAGATTCCGAGCCCACTCATGTCCGATCAGCTGACGAACGACAACATTCTTGCCGCGCTCGGCACCGTGAAGGACCCGGAGATCGGGCGCGACCTCGTTTCGCTGGGGATGGTGAAGAATGTCCTGATCGATGGCAGCGTGGTCGA
>JACDBZ010000081.1 GCA_013694645.1 Chloroflexota bacterium | reverse complement strand
TGCGTGACGCGTGAGACACGTGTTTCGCCGATGGTTGCCAGGCGCGATCCGGGGGTGTCCAGCACCACGCCGATACCATCCCCCGAGGTCCGCATTGTAGGCGGACCGACGATCGAGAGCACCCGCGCGGAGCGAGTGCAGCACCTCAAGAGGGCAGCAGCGCAGCATGGGCCGGCAGCCAGCGTGAGCGGCGCGCCAGGCCGGCCGGGATCCGAGCACGGTGGGCGGCGTGCCCAGACCTCGGCGCGACGAGGCGGCTGGCAGGGGCTACTGCGATCGGGCGGCGAAGAAGATCCCCAGCAGGGTCTCGCCATATAGGTCGAAGATGTGATCGAGGCCGCGCCCGTCAGTCAAGTTCGGGTTCGCCGATCCCTCACCAATGGTCTTATCGGTGCGGATCGTGAATGAGCTCGGCACACCGGCGGCCGCGGCAGCCTCGACCGCCCAGGCAATCTGCTCTTCGGTCAGCGCCTCGCCGCCCACGAAGAGGTGAGCGCTGGCGAAGATGTACTCCGTGGTTAAGGTCGTCCAGCGGGCGGAGTGGACCGCGCCGATGTTGCCCTGCGCCGAGCGGCTGGAGATGGCGCATTCATGGCCGAGAACAGCACCGGCGGTGCCGGTGAGGAGCATGGCGCTCGCGAGCGACGCGGAGAGAAAGACACGTCTGGACATTGAGAACCTCCATTGCAATGCTGGAGGGCAGCGTCGCCATCGTACTGCACCACACCCGACTGCTCAAGGGCTTGCCCACTCGCGGCCGCGTCATACCTGCTGCGGAACCGGTCCTAGCCCCTTTCGGTTAGCCTGTCGCGGAGCGCCGGAGTGGCGGAATGGCAGACGCAGCCGGCTTAAACCCGGCGGCCGAAAGGCGTGGGGGTTCGAGTCCCTCCTCCGGCACCACTGATTGCGCGTGCACGCGCCACGCCGGAGTCCCGTCAGGCATGCGCCGACTGCATGGACTGCGATGGGCCGATTCTGCGGGACGAAACCCCGCATATCTGCGGACAGAACCAGCATATCTACGCCTGGGTGCCGTTTGACCGCGACTCATCCGGGATGTGAGTCATTGGATGCATGGATGACCGGGATTGCCGTCCGGCGACGCCGCCGAACCGATCAGGCACGCTCGGGCGATGGTCGCTCCATGGCGTCTTCGCCGGGCGGGTCCTCGCCGGGCTGCATCACGCGTGGATCGGAGTAGTCGGACGGGTCGGGGTCGTCGGCGCCGCCACCCATCTCCGGATGCTTGTCTTCAGGGCCTTTGCCCGCCCGTCGCTCCAGGTCGCTGTCACTCATGCGCAGTCACCACGCAGGCTGCGTGCCCGCGGGCGACGTCATCGGCGGCTGAACAGGCTTCGTCGGGCCTGTCTCTTCGATGGCGCGGCCTGCTGCTGCTCGATTCCGATCACCGCCTGGGCGACTCGCCGCAATGCGATGGTGGCGGGAGAAGCGGGGCGCCCGATGACGAGCGGGACGCCCTCGTTGACCGAGCGGATCATCTCAACCTCGGTATACGGGATCTCGGCCGCGGGCTTCATCTTCAGAAGGTTTTCGACGTCTCGGGTCTTGAGAAGCTCCTTCGGGAAGACATGGTTGACCACGACGGCTGCGCGAGCCTGGAGGGGGGTCGTCTCCGAAAGGAAGGTCATCAGCATGCTCATGGCTCGCAGAGCCGCAATCTCCGGGAAGAGCACGAAAACGTGTGCGCCGGCCTGCTCGAGGACCCATACGGCTCGCGGATCCAGGCGGCTGCCGAGATCGACGATGATGTGGTCGAAGGATGGACGCAGTCCCTCGAACATCCGCTGAAGATGCTCGAGCGTCACGCGGAAGTCGGCTTCGGGCCGGGTCGGCGCGGCGAGCACCACGAGCCCCGAGGAATGCGTCGTGAGGTACATCCGGGCGAGTTCGGGATCCGCAAGCGCCTGCTCGTCGCTGGCCAGACCGGCGATGTCGTAACGGGGGGTGAGGTTGAGGTGCGTGGCGACCTGGCCGAACTGGAGATCGAGGTCGACCAGCAGGACGCGTGACGGTGGGAAGCCGCGTTCGCTTGCGCGTCCCGGTCCCAGGACGGAGCCGCCACCGCCCGCAAGCAGGACAGCCGTGTTGACTGCAAGGGTCGTCGTCCCGACGCCGCCCTTGGGGCTGAAGAAGGCCACGATCTCCGCACTACCGGAGTGGGACGTCGTGTCAAGGTGAATCTTTCCGGCGCGAATGAGCTGCGCCATCACGCGACCTTCGAGCTCGTTATGGGCGAAGCCCCCGACGATCACGTCATCAGCGCCAGCCTCCAGGAAGGCGATTCGTGCCTCCACGTCATTCGCCGGCGCGACGACCAGGATCGGGATCACGCCATCAAGGCCAGACGTCCGGAGCGAAGCAATCGCGCCGGAGGCGGCGAGACCCTCGGCGACGATGAGGTCGTAGGAGCGTGCGCGCATCGCGGCCACCGCATCGGCCGGAGAGGCAACGGTGGTCGTGGCATACCCGGGGCCGGCAAGTGCCGCCTCGAGCTCGCCGGTGAGCGCGCCATCGCGAGCGCAGATGAGAATCGGATTCGAAGGCATGCCTGCCGAGTATACGGTCCACGGCCCCGTTTCCACCTCGCGCCATAGATCGGTATACTTCGGGTGCGCCTCCCAGCCAGGAAGGCGCGGTTCATGTTCATCACCTGAGCCCCTTTCTGCTGCGTCCCGGTCCGCCGCGTTTCGGCGCCCGCCGACGACGTCGCAAACCCAGAGAGAGGAGGGCGACGCCAACGATGCGCCGTTACGAACTCATGCTTCTCCTCAGCCCTGACCTGGAGGACGACAAGCTCCAGGCCGCGGTCGAGAAGGTCACCCGGGCCATCGTCAACGCCGGTGGCAGCCTCAGTAAGGTTTCCCCATGGGGCAAGCGACGCCTGGCGTACGACATCAAGCGTCATCGCGACGCGAGCTATTTCCTGATCCATTTCGACATCGAGCCATCGCAGTTGCGCGAGATCGAACGCGGCATGTTGATCAGCGAGGAGATCCTGCGTCACCTGGTCACGGTGCTCGAAGACCGCGGACCGGCGGACGACCTTGCGCCGGCTGCCGCGGCGCGTGACATCGACGACGAAGAATTCCGTGCTGAGGGCGTCAGCCCTGGTGCAGACCCGTTCGAGGCCGAGCACGCACTGACTTCCACGACCGATGAGACCCCGGCGGGGGCGGATTCGTCCGATGAAGAGTCCAATGACGACGAGACGAGCAACGACACCTCGGACGGCACGTCCAACGGCGAGGTCGACGCGATCGTCGAGGTCAAACCAGCCGATGAGGAGCGCGTCGAGGCATGACGCCCTCGATGAAGTAAGGAGCCGCAATGACACTCAACAAGATGATGATCATCGGCAACCTCGGCGCCGATCCCGAGCTGCGCTACACGCCCAGCGGGAAGGCCGTCACCAACCTGCGCGTTGCGGTCAATGACCGCAGCCGGGGCGCGGACGGCGAATGGGTCGAGGAGACGATGTGGATCGGCGTCGAGGTCTGGGAGCAGGCCGCCGAGCGTCTCGCCGAGCAGCTCCGCAAGGGCAACAAGATCTATGCCGAGGGGCAGTTGCGGGCGCGTGAATACGAGGCCCGCGATGGCCAGAAGCGCACCGCACTCGAGCTGCGTTTCGCCCGGGTGGTCAACCTCGAGCGCCGTCCTCGCGATGAGGACGGCGGAACCGGTGGGGGAGGCGCCTACGACGATGCCCCGCCCCAGGTGCGCCCCCGCGGAGCCGACCAGCCCCAGCGTTCCTCCGCGCCAGGCGCCGAGATGGACGTCGACGACATCCCCTTCTAGATACGTCAGCTACGAGGATCGATTCGAACCATGGCCAGTCCGCGATCCCGCCGCGAGTCGGCGGACTACTACCGAGACCGTCGACGCCGCAAGGTCTGCAACTTCTGCGTCGACAAGGCGGAGAGCATTGACTACAAGGAGGTCAACCGCCTTCGCCGCTACCTGAGTGAGCGAGCCAAGATCGAGCCGCGTCGGAAGACCGGCACCTGCGCGCGTCACCAGCGCATGCTGACCACCGCGTTGAAGCGGGCCCGCCACGTGGCGCTGCTGCCCTACGCACCCCAGCACCTTCGACCGTAGCGAGCCGCCGCCCTCGTGGACATCGTCCTGCTCATCGGCTCGCTCGCGATCATCCTGGTCGCTGCCGAGCTGTTCACCAACGGCATCGAGTGGCTCGGTCACAAGCTCAAGCTCGCTGAAGGAGCTGTCGGCAGCGTCCTGGCAGCGGTCGCGACGGCCATGCCCGAGACGCTCATCCCCGTCATCGCGATCCTGGGGCCGGTGCTCCTGGGTGGGACCGCCTCGGAGAGCTCGCAGGCCGTGGGCGTGGGCGCCATCCTGGGAGCACCGTTCATGCTCTCGACCCTGGCCATGTTCGTTACCGGCACCGCCATCATCATCTTCGCCCGGCGCGGACGGCGCACCACCGACATGCGGGTCAACACGAAAGTGCTGGGGCGCGACGTCGGCTTCTTCATCGTTGGCTACGGGGTTGCGATCGGCACGGCCTTCTTGCCGCAGGAGCTGGCCTGGCTGAAGTGGGTCGCCGCCGGGTTCCTGTTCCTGCTCTACGCGGTGTACGTGCGCCTGCACTTCACCGATACCGCCGAGGAGAGCGATGCCGAAGAGCTCAACAGGCTTCACCTGACGCGGGTGCCACCGTTGAACACGGATCGGATGCTCGAGATCGACGTGCTGCCCGGGGCGCACTCGGTTACCGGAGGAGAGCCCCGCCTAGCGATCGTGATCGGGCAGGTCGTTGTGGCACTCGGTCTGATCATCGTGGGTGCCCAGGTGTTCGTGGGCGCCGTCGAGCACCTGTCGGACGTCATCGGCCTCGATCCCACCATCCTTGCCCTGATCATCGCGCCGATCGCGACCGAGCTGCCGGAGAAGTTCAACAGCGTGCTCTGGGTCCGCAACGGCAAGGACACGCTGGCGATGGGCAACATCACCGGTGCGATGGTCTTCCAGAGCTGCCTGCCGACCGTCCTGGGGCTGCTCTTCACGTCGTGGACCTTCTCGGGCGAGAGTGCCATCCACTTCGCCTCCGCGGGCGTCGCGTTCGTCGCCACCATCCTGATCTTCGGCGGCATGATCTGGCGCGGCCGGCTCACGGCCTGGGCGCTGCTCATCGGCGGCCCGCTCTACCTGGTCTACCTGTACCTGGCCCTGTTCACGGACCTCGGTGCGTCGGCAGCCCCCGTCCCTTGAAACGGGGCGCAGCGCTTCTTCGGGGGGCCGCGGTGGCCCACGGGTATACTTTTCGTTGCGCCGATGCGTCCGCGCCGCGTTCGCGCGTCTGAATGAAGGAGGCAGCCTTGTTGGAGCAGGAGAACCGTACGCAGACCGCTGCGGTGGAGGCCACCACCGAGCTGTGGGCGTTCTTCCGTGGCGAGTACGTGCCCTTGTGCGACGCCAACATCAACGTGATGACGCACGGCTTCAACTACGGGACCGCGGTTTTCGAGGGCATCCGAGCCTACTGGAACGCGGACGAGGAGCAGCTCTTCGCGCTCGAGCTCGTGCCGCACTACCAGCGCATTCGCGCATCGGCGCGCCTGCTCATGATGGAGATTCGCCAGTCGCCGGAGGAACTCGCCGAGATCACGCTCGAGCTGCTCCGCCGCGACGGTCTGCGCGAGGACGTATACCTGCGACCGATCATCTACAAGAGCTCCGAGACAATCGGTGTCCGGCTCCACAACCTCGATGCCGACATCACCATCTTTGGCGTTCCGTTCGGCCAATACATCGATACCGAGGGCGGCATTCGTGCCCAGGTCAGCAGCTGGCGGCGCGTCGATGACAACGCCATCCCGGCACGCGGCAAGATCACCGGCGCGTACGTCAACGGGGCGCTCGCCAAGAGCGAGGCGCAGCTCAATGGGTTCGACGAGGCGATCGTCCTGACCGCCGATGGCCACGTCAGCGAGGGCAGCGCGGAGAACCTGTTCATCGTGAAGCGCGGTGTTCTCATCACCCCACCGGTCACCGATAACATCCTCGAGGGGATCACCCGCGGACGGATGATGGAGATCGCGCGCGATGATCTCGGGATCCAGGTGCTCGAGCGCTCGATCGACCGGACCGAGCTGTACGGCGCCGACGAGGTGTTCCTGTGCGGCACCGGCGCGCAGATCAGCCCCGTCATCGAGATCGATCGGCGCAAGATCGGCGGCGGACGTCCGGGCCGTGTCACCCGCGATCTGTCGCGGATCTACTTTGACGCGGTGCGCGGGCGGCTGCCCGCCTACCGCAGCTGGCTGACGCCGGTCTTCTAGGGAGCAACGGCGCGACGGCTGGGTCTCGCCCGCGGCCGGCCGTGCTGCCGGCTCATCGACGATGACAACCACCGACACCGCCGAACGCCTGCGCTGGCTCGGGCGGCTGCTCGAGATGGTCCCGGGCACGATCTCGTGGGCCATCCTGATCCTGCCGCTCTGGCTGAGCTTCAGCTACCCGTGGCTCGTCGCCTACTTCGTCCTCAGCTTCGATTTCTACTGGCTCTGCCGTGCACTCTGGTTCAGCGGTGCGGTGATCATCGCGTTCGGTCGCATTCGTGACGTGGTCGCCATTGACTGGACGGAGCGGCTCACCGGCCTCGCCGATCCGGCCGCGCGACGAACGCTTCTCGCCGCCCGGCTCGTCGCGCTCGGATCCGATGCCCCGCGTGGAGCCCTCGGTTTCAGCGCCATGTCACGCCCCAGCGGAGCCGAGCGCCGTCGCCTGCGGCGCGAACTCGATGAGCTGCGGGCGGTCGAGTCGCTTCCCTCCCCTCCGCCGGCTGCTGACGAGCTCATCCACCTGGCGCTCATCCCGACGTATACCGAACCGCTGGAGAAGCTGCGCTTCACCGTTCGCGCCCTGGCCGAGGCTGAATGGCCCGCCGAGCGCAAGATCTGCGCGATCATCACGAGAGAGACGGACGAGAGCGGGATCGCCAATGTCCGCACGCTGCAGGGCGAGTTCGGCGACGCATTCGCCGAGTTCATCCACATCCTCGATCCGCTCGAGCCGGGAATCGTGGTCGGTAAGAGCAGCGCCATGGCGTGGGGCGGGCGCTACCTGTATCGGAAGCTGGTTCGGGAGCGGGGGATGGACCCGCATCGGATCATCGTCACCGACCTCGATGCCGACTACCGGGTCCACCCGCAGTATTTCTCGTACCTGACCTGGGTCCATCTGACCGATCCCAATCGCGAGACCCAGCTCTATCAGCCGATCCCGTACTTCCATAACAACATCTGGGAGGCACCGATGCTGCAACGCCTCTTCGCCGCGGTCCTGACCCAGCTCCAAATGTGGCGCAGCGTGCTGCCGGAGAAGCTCCAGAGCTTCGGGTCGTATTCGACCACGCTGCACCTGGTCCATGACGTGGGCTACTGGGCCACCGACGCCATTCCGGAGGACAGTCGCTTCTACTGGAAGAGCTACTTCCGGTACGGCGACCGGTTCCGCGCCGTGCCGCTCTTCATTCCGATCTACGGCGACGCCGTTCGCGCCCGCGGTTACTGGCGCAGCATGGCCGAACAATACCTGCAGGCACGCCGCTGGGCGTGGGGCGTCACCGACATTCCGTTCGTGATCGACAACGCGGTCAGGCACGCCGAGATTCCGTGGATGTCGCGCTTCTGGCGGGTCATCAACCTGTTCGGTGAGCACATCAACTGGGCGATTACCCCCTTCGTGCTCACCTTCGGCGCCACGGTGCCACTGCTCATCAACCCGGCCTTCGGCGAGACGACGCTCGGCCAGAACCTGCCGCTCTACGCGAGCGCCATGCTCACCACGGCGATCGTGGGCCTGGCGGTGCTCGTCGTGGTCGAGCATCGGATCGTGCCCGCGCGCCCCGCGGAGTGGGGCTGGCTCCAGCGGGCGATCAGCTACGTGCAGTGGATCGGTCTTCCGTTCGTGGGCATCATCTTCAGCATGGTGCCGGCGCTCGACGCCCAGACGCGCCTGCTCACCGGTCGCTACCTCGAGTATAAGGTCACCGAGAAGGTCTGAGCCGATGTCCGAGCGCGTTTCGCCGATCGCCCGCATCCGACTCTCCCGTTCGCCTCCGCGTCTGCTGGCATTTCCTCTCCTGGGGTTCCTGCTGGGCATCGGCGCAATCGGGGGTGGGCTCCTGCGTCTGCCCGGCATCCCGGGTCTGGTGGTCGCCGGGCTCGGCGCAGCGGTCGTGCTGCTCGCCCTGGCGGGTGCGATCTTCCTGCTCAGCATCAGGCTCGATATCGAGGAAGCGGCCGTCCGTCTGAGTTGGCTGGGGGGTCAACGGATCTATTCGCTCAGTCCGGGACCGGTCACCAGGGTTCGGCTGCGAGGCGAGAACCGTTCTCGGTTGCGGGCGGCACCGTTGTTCCTGCCGTGGCAGCTCGGCGCCGGTCGGCTGCGTGACGAAGAGGATGTCGAAGTGGTGCGGCTCGCACCAACCGCGACGGCCATCCTGGTCCCGACCGAGCGCGGGCGCCTTGCGATCGCGGCAGCCGATGAGGATGCGCTGCTCGATGCCCTGTCTCTCGCGGCCCGGGCCCGTCAGCGACTCGAGGGTCTCACCCGCGAATCGGCCGCGGATGAGGAAACCGAGCAGCCAGCGGCCCGGGTCGAGGTCGACCCGGCGCTCATGACCGGGATCGAGCGGGCGCTCGTCGAACGCCGCCTGGCCGATGAACGAGCGGCCGCCGCCGCTGCGGCTGTTGCTGCTGCCGCCGCCACTGCCGAGCAGTTGGCGGCAGAACCACCGGCAGAAGTGGTCGAACGAGAAGCGTTGTCAGCGTCCGACACGGTGCAGCCAGTGAGCCGACGTTGGCGACTGCTGTCACGGCTGCGGCTGCGGCGTCCGACATGGGCACGGTGGCCGACATCCGGCACGGCCGTTCTCGTCCTGCCGCTGATCGCAGCCGGGATGATCTGGGGCATTGCCGCGTTGTTGGATCGGATGCCGCAGCCGGGCACCGATGTCGGGCGGCTCACCGCCCTGGCGCTGGTGCTGTCCGGCCCGGCCACGACGGTCGGGGCGATCATGGCCCGCGTCTGGTGGCCCCGGCTGGTCGGCGTGGTGGTGGCGGGTGGCCTTGCTGCAATCGCTTTCGTGGGCCGCGCTCTCCTGGGCTGAATTGACATGGCGGCGGTCGACTGCCACGATCGGCCACCAACTGGAATCGCGGCAACGACGGAGCCGCGGGAGATCGTCCCGTCCCGGACTGCCGGGGCGGGCTTTGTGTTGTCAGGAGCGGTGAGCAGTTTGTTCAGGCCGGTATCGAAGGAGCTGGACGTCCCCGCGCTCGAGCGCGACGTCATCGAGCGCTGGCGCGAGCGCGACACGATGACGCGCTACCTGGGGCGCAACGACGATTCGGATCGGCGCTTCAGCTTCATCGATGGACCGATCACGGCGAACAATCCGATGGGCGTGCACCACGCCTGGGGGCGCACGTACAAGGATCTCTTCCAGCGCTACCACACCATGCTCGGCGAGAGGCAGCGCTATCAGAATGGGTTCGATTGTCAGGGCCTCTGGATAGAGGTCGAGGTGGAGAAGGAGCTGGGGCTCAACAACAAGCAGGGGATCGAGGCCTACGGGATCGATCGTTTCGTCGAGCTGTGCAAGGCGCGCGTCGCGAAGTTCGCTGCCATCCAGACAGAGCAGAGCAAGCGGCTCGGTTACTGGATGGACTGGGACAACAGCTATTTCACCAACTCTGACGAGAACAACTACACGATCTGGGCCTTCCTGGCCGAGTGTCACAGCCGTGGCCTGCTGCGCAAGGGCCACGATGTCATGCCGTGGTGTCCGCGCTGTGGGACCGGGCTCTCGAACATGGAGATCGCGACCGAGGGCTACCGCGACCTGCGCCACCTCTCGGTCACCGTCCGCTTCCCGATCACCAACGAGGATCATGAGGGCGAGGATCTCCTCGTCTGGACCACGACGCCATGGACCCTCTCGAGCAACGTCGCCGCCGCGGTGCATCCCCAGCTTGTCTACCAGCTCGTCGAATTCGACGGTCGCCGGAGCTGGGTGAGCGCAGGCTCGAAGGTCCGGGTGGCGCGTGACGCCGAGGTCCTCCGCGAGGCACATGGGCAGGAGCTGGTCGGCCTGGCATACCACGGCCCCTTCGACGAGCTTCCGATCGCGGCG
>JACDBZ010000037.1 GCA_013694645.1 Chloroflexota bacterium | reverse complement strand
CGGATGGCGCTGTTCTGCTGCACGCGTCGGTTGTGCCCGACTGCCAGCACGGTGCCATCGTCGGAGATGAGCGCGCCGCCGATCGGCACGCCGCCCTCGTCCCGCCCGATGCGGGCCTGCTGAATGGCGTGCGCAAGGAACTCCTGATCGCGATTCTCCATCGGTCCTCCTCCTGGTGGTTCAGGTGCGGCGGTAGGGCTTCAGGTAGGCGCCGGGGTACGCGACGTTGCGGCCGGAGAGCGCCAGGGCGCCGATGACGACGAGGTAGGGGAGCGCAAGGAGCAGCTCGAAGGGCAGCTCGCCGAACCCGGGCAGGATACGCAGGCGGAACTGGAGCGAAAAGACCAGCGAGAAGAGCAGGGCGCCAATGACGCCGCGACCGATGCGCCAGCGTCCGAAGATGACGAGCGCCACGCAGACCCAGCCGCGTCCCGCGATGATGTCGAGCGTGAAGCTGCCGAGCAGCGCCAATGTGAAGAAGGCGCCGCCGATGGCCATCAGCGCGCCGCCGATCATCAGGGCCAGGTAGCGCGTCCGGGCGACATTGACCCCGGCGGCGTCGGCCGCCTCCGGGTTCTCGCCGACGGCCCGTATCTCGAGGCCGAAGCTCGAGCGCTGGAGAAGCCACCATGCCGCCGGCACGATGAGGAGAAATGCGATCCAGGTGAGCGCGTACTGGTCGAAGACCGCACTGATCTCGCCGAGGCCGCCGAACGGGTTGAGGATCGGCATCGGCTCGATGCGCTGGAGCTCGCCGCCGGCGAAGATCAGCCGGTTCGCAAACTCACTGAGGCCGATCAGGCCGATCGTCAGGCCGATCCCCGAAACGTGCTGGTTCGCGCCGAAGGTGACGGTCATGAGCGCCATGACTGCCCCGGCAGCGAGGCCGACGACGATTGCTGCCAGCAGGCCGAGGAGCAGCGAGCCGGTCGCCCAGGCGGTGGCGAAGCCGGCGAAGGCTCCTGCGTACATCGTGCCCTCGATGCCAAGGTTCAGGACGCCGCTGCGCTCGGCGTACGTCTCGCCCACGGTGCCGTACACGAGTGGCGTGGCGTTGCGCAGCGTGGCCGCCAGCAGGTCGATGACGAAGATCATCCGGCCGTGCCCTCTGCCGCCACGTCGCCGGTGACCGAGCCCGCGCTCCCGTCCGCCGGGCGCCGGGCCCGATTGCGCCGCAGGGCGAGCAGCGCCACCGTCGTCAGCAGCAGAACGCCCTGGACGACTGCACCGAGCTGCGACGGGATGCCCAGCGACCGCGCCGCCGAGCTGGCGCCAACAGTGAGGTCGCCCAGGAAGATCGCCGCGATCGCGACCCCGGGCATGGTCAGCGTTCCAAGGGTGGCAACCACGATCCCGGTGTAGCCATACCCGGGCGACAGACCGGCGGTCAGCCGGTTCTGGATCCCGGCAACCTCGCTCACGCCCGCGATCCCGGCAATCGCGCCGCTGACCAGCGCGGCCCCGAGCAGCGTGCGCGATACGTTGATGCCGGCGAAGCGCGCTCCGTGCGGGCTCAACCCGGCCGCCCGCAACCGGAGGCCGGCGGCGGTGCGGGCGAGCACATACCAGGCGACCGTGACCACGATCAGCGCCAGCAGAATGCCGAGGTGCAGGCGTGATCGGTCGATGAGCGTGGGGAACTCGGCAGAGGCGGCAATGCGCGGCGACTCTGGAAAGCCGGTGACAGGGTCGCGCCACGGGCCGTGGAGCAGCCCGTTGACGAGCAGCAGCGCGACCGGATTGAGAAGGAGGGTCGTGACAACCTCGTCGATGCCGAATCGGATACGCAGCAGGGCCGGCGCGAGGGCCCAGGCAGCGCCGCCGAGCGCCCCACCGACGATCATGATCGGCAACGCGATGACGGGGTGCAGGCCGCCGACGAGGGTGCCGATGCCGGCCGCGGCGATCGCGCCGAGCAGGAGCTGTCCTTCCGCACCGATGTTCCAGTAACCCGCTCGGAAGGCGACGGCCACCGCTGCGCCGGTGAGCATGATCGGCGTTGCGGAGACAAGGATCTCGAGCAGGGTGAACTGCGAGGTCAGCGGCACCACGACGAACGCGCCATAGGCCTCGATCGGGTTCGCGCCCGCGATGAGGATCGGCCCGGCGGTGATGGCGAAGGTGATGAGGATCGCGTAGACGATGAGGAGCGGTGTCGACCATGGCGAGACGCGCATCAGGCTGCCCTTCCGCGTCCCGCCATGAGCATGCCGAGCTGCTCGGGGTCTGCATCGGCGACGGCCATCTCGCCCACGATGCGGCCCTCATACAGAACGATCAGCCGATCCGACAGGGCGATCAGCTCGTCGAGATCCTCGGACACGAGAAGGATGGCGGCACCATCCGCGCGGCGCTCGAGAAGCTGCGAGCGGACATATTCCGTCGCGCCGACATCCAGCCCCCGAGTGGGCTGCGACACGACGATCACGCGGGGGTCGCGCGACAGGACCCGAGCGAGCAGGACCTTCTGGATGTTGCCTCCCGATAACGTCGCAACCGGATCGTCCGGACCCGCGCGGATGTCGAAGCGTCGGATGAGCTCCACGGCGTGCGCCCGAATGCGTCGCTCGTCGATGCGACCACCGTTGCCGAAGTCGTCCAGGCGTTCCAGCACCAGGTTGTAAGCCACGGAGAGGTCACCGATCAGGCTCGCATGTCGATCCTCCGGGATCCGACCCACGCCGGCGCGCATCACCTGTCCGGGATCGGCTCCTGCCAACTCCGTGCCGCTGACGGCCGCAGATCCGCTCGTCGGTCGTCGCATCCCCGAGAGGACCTCGACCAACTCGGTCTGGCCATTGCCCGACACTCCGGCCACGCCCAGGATCTCGCCCGCACAGACGTCAGCCGACACGTCCGAGATGGCCGGGAGGTCGTTCGCTCCCGCGACGTGCAGCCCGCGGATGCGCAGGATCGGCTTGGCGGATGGGGCGGCTCCATCGGCGACTCGTTCGACGCCGAACGTCGGCCGGCCGACCATCATCCGCGCCAGCTCGCGCTCGTCGGTCGATCCGGCGGCGGTTCCGACCAGCTTGCCGCGGCGCAGCACGCTGACCCGGTCGCTGATGGCGCGCACCTCGGCCAGCTTGTGGCTGATGAAGACGATCGACAGTCCGTCGGCCACCAGCGAGCGGAGGGTGGCGAAGAGTGCATTCACCTCGTCCGGCACCAGGACGGCGGTCGGCTCGTCCAGGATGAGGACGCGGCAGTCGCGCGACAGTGCCTTGACGATCTCGACGCGCTGCTGTTGCCCGACCGAGAGGTTCGCGACGCGCAGCGACGGGTCGATCCTGATGCCGAAGCGGTCTGACGCGCTCGCCGCGCGCCGTCGTGCCGCGGCAAGGTCCAGGCGCAGCCCGCGCGAGCGACCGAGGGCGAGGTTCTCGGCGACCGACATCGGTCCCACGAGCGCGAAGTGCTGGGTCACCATCCCGATCCCGGCGCTGATCGCGTCACGCGGCGAGCGAATGATGCGCGGCTGACCCTCTACCCGGACCTCGCCGGCATCGGCCTGGGTCAGCCCATACGCGATGCGCATGACGGTGGTCTTGCCGGCCCCGTTCTCGCCGAGAAGGGCGTGAACCTCGCCGCGTCGGACATCGAAGTCGATGCCGTCGTTGGCGACGAGGTCCCCGAACCGCTTGGTAATTCCGCGCAGCTCTAGGGCCGGCGCGCTGTCGATCACGCGACGCCGCCGACTATGCGTCGGGGATGGTCGAGCCCGGGGGCGTGCCCTCGTTGATGTCGACGCGGAACGTGCCGGCCTTGATCTCAGCTTCGCGCTCAGCCACCAGTGAGGCAAGGTCGTCAGGGATGCCCCCAGCCACGTCGGCATTGATGGGGGCCAGCGCGGCTCCGCCCTTGCCGACCATCGAGAAGTCCTTGAGATCCTGCGCCGTGTACGAGGCGGCCATGACCTGGTCGATGACGTACTTCACCGTCGGAGCCATGTTCCACGTCACGCTGGTCGCCACGTGCTCGGGCGCAAGCTCCTGCTGGTCGCTCATGTTGCCGATGGCGACGAGGTCGTTCTCCTGGGCCGCCTCGATGACGCCGAAGCGCTCGGCGAACAGCACGTCGGCCCCCGAACCCACCTGGGCAAGCGCCGCCTCCTTGGCCGCGGCCGGGTCGAACCAGCTGTTCAGGAAGGTGACCTTGACCTCGACCGCCTCGTTCGTCTCCTGCGCACCGGCGATGAAGGCATTGACGATGCGGTTTACCTCCGGCACCGGATAGCCGCCCACGACGCCGACCACGTTCGATTCGCTCACGCCACCGGCGATCATGCCGGCAAGGTAGGCAGGCTCGTGGATCCAGTTGTCGAACACGCTGAAGTTCGGCTCCACGGGTCCACCGCCGGAACCGAAGACGAAGGCGGTGTCGGGGTAATCGGCGGCGACGGCTCGGGCCGCTTCCTCGTTACCGAAGGCATCTCCGAAGATGATGTCGGGCGCGTCCTGCTCAGCGGTCTCGCGCAGTACGCGCTCCATGTCGCCGGAGTAGCCGATGTCATCGGTGAAGGTGTACTCGATGCGCCCCGCCTCCATCTCGGCATTCAGCGCGGTGTGAATCACCCCGTCCCAGGGCTCCTCGATCTGCGTGGCGTATGCCCCGAAGACGGTGACTGGAGCGTCGCCCTCGGCGACGTCGGTGGGGGTGGCGGCGCCTCCGCATGCGCTGATGAGCAGGGCGATCGTCGCGATTGCAATCGGGCCGCGGAGCGACCTCGGGTTCGGAAGGGCCAGAAAGCAACGAACGTCCATGTAACGGATCCTCCTGCGGAACGGCTCGGAAGCAACGCCAGAATCGGGGAAGTCAGCCTACCCGATGGGCGTGTCCTGCACACGACAAACGCGATCGTTACGGGTTGAAATTCGAGACCAGTGGCGGTCGCGTGAGCCCTCCATGTTGGTTCCACGAGGCATTCACAATTGGAGCGTAATTCGAAGTCAGGCTCCCTCTATCGGTCCGATCGTAGGACCACACGATGAAGGAGAGCAACACGATGAATGGGCGACTGGTCTTTCGGGTGCTGGCCGCGCTGCTGCTGGTGGCAGTGGCGATCGGCATCGGCACAACGGTCTACAACACCGGTGTGAGCGCCGGGCTGGCGGAGGCGGCACAGCAGGCTGCCGCATCTGGCGATCCCGTGCCGGTGAATCCGTACGGCTACGGATACGGCGCGCCGTATCTCCACGGGCCATTCGGCGGCGGTTTCGGATTCTTCGGGATCATCTTCTGGATCCTGGGGGTCTTCCTGATCATCGGCCTGGTGCGCGCGGCGTTCGGCAGAGGCCGATGGGGCGGTCCCGGTGGCGGGGGTGGCAGGCACGGGATGGGCGAGGAGTGGCATCGGGAGCTGCACCGGCGCGAGGGGCGCGACGGCGAGCAGCGCGCCGCTGGCGCGTGACGCGCCGTACCATGCCGGCAGCATGCCGCAGATCCTGATCGTGGACGACGAGCCGAAGATCGTTCGGCTCGTCCACGATTTCCTGGCAGCGGCCGGCTTCGGTGTCACGACCGCCCGCTCCGGCGACGAGGCGCTCATGCGGGTACGCACGGAGGCGCCCGATCTCGTGATCCTGGACCTCGGACTGCCGGGCATGGATGGGCTGGATGTCACGCGCAGCATCCGCCGGACGGGCAGCCTGCCGATCATCATGCTCACGGCACGCGATGACGAGACCGACAAGCTCATCGGCCTTGAGCTCGGAGCGGACGACTACGTCACCAAGCCGTTCAGCCCGCGTGAGCTGGTGGCCCGCGTTCGCGCCGTCCTGCGACGCCACGCCGGCCGCGGTGACACCGAGATCCTTTCCGCCGGAGACCTCACGCTGGATATGCCGCGCATGCGAGTCACCCGTGGCGGCGAGCTGGTGGACCTGACCGCCACCGAGTTTGCGCTCGTGGCGGCAATGGCCCGCGAGCCCGGCCGCGTCTTCACCCGCTCGCAGCTGCTCGATGCGATCCATGGGGTGGCGTTCGAGTCGTACGAGCGCGCCATCGATGCCCACGTCAAGAACATCCGGCGCAAGCTGGAGCTCGACCCGCGTGCGCCTCGCTTCCTGCTGACCGTGTATGGCGTGGGGTACCGCATTGCCGACTGACGGACCGACGCCGCCGTGGGGTGACGGTACCGGGCGCCACGGGCGAGACCACGGGTGGGGAGGCAACGGGGGATCGTCGAAACGCCGCCCGCCGTGGTGGCCGGAGGGCGAGCCATGGCCGCCTGAGGGGCCGGAGGCATGGCGCGCGCTCCGGCGCCGATTTGCACGACGTGCGGCTCTGTTTGCGGCCGGGCTGGTCCTCGCGTTGATCCTCCTGAGCTCGACCGTGGTCTGGGCGCTCACGTCCCTCCTCGGTGGCAAGTGGATCTCGCTGGTCTTCGGATTCGCCGTCATCCTGGCGTTCGCGCTGCTCGCTCGGCGTGTCGTGCGCTTCGTCCGCCTTGCTGCGGCGCCCATGGGCGAGCTGATCGAAGCGTCGGCCCGCGTGGAGGCCGGGCAGCTCGGGATCCAGGTCAGGGAGCATGGGCCACGCGAGGCGCGAACGCTCGCGCGCGCCTTCAACGCCATGAGCCGACGACTCGCGGAGACTGAGGATGCGCGTCGACAGCTGTTGGCCGATGTCAGCCACGAGCTCCGGACGCCATTGACCGTCATCCAGGGCAACGTCGAGGGCATGCTGGACGGCCTGTATCCCGCCGATCGCCCGCATCTCGAGCGATTGCTGGCCGAGACGAATCAGCTCGAGCGGCTCATCGAGGATCTGCGCACCCTGTCGCTCGCGGAGGCGGGGGCCATGTCGTTGGCGCGCGAGTCGACCGACCTGGGAGCTCTGGCGACCGATGTGGTGGCCGGCTTCGAATCACAGGCCGATGTCGCCGGGATTCAGCTCAGCGTGGACGCGCGGACCGATCTGCCTGAGCTCGAGCTAGACCCGTTGCGAGTGAGGCAGGTGGTCGGCAACCTCGTATCGAATGCCCTGCGCCATACGCCGCGCGACGGTCGCGTCGTGATCTCGGTGACGACTGAGGGAGAGGCGCAGCTGCTGACCGTCGCAGACACGGGCGCCGGGATGGAGCCAGCGGAGGTGTCGCGCGCATTCGATCGCTTCTGGCGGTCCGACAGCTCACCGGGAGCGGGCCTGGGACTGGCGATCGTGCGCGACCTGGTCGCAGCGCATGGCGGGGAGACGGAGATCCGAAGCGCTCCCGGCGAGGGAACGACCGTGCTCTGCCGCTTCCCACGACAAGCGTGAAGTCGCTCACTGCATGTTGGCATGCCCGATGCGGCATTCCAGCGCATGGATACCCTCAATCGATGGCTCGTCACCCATGCTCAGCACGTTCGCCTCGGGTGGCTCGTGCTGCTCGGCGTCCTCGCGGCGTGCAACAACGGCGACAGCGGTGGCAGCGGATACTGAGCACGCAATTGGCCAACGTCAACAAGTGCGCCTGAGCGAGCGATTGCGTAAGGGGTAGCATCGGCTGCTCATGGAACACCCTGACTTCAGCCTGGCAGGCCAGGTCGCCATCGTCAGCGGCGCCTCTCGCGGGATCGGACACGACCTGGTCCTGGCGCTGGCCCACGCGGGAGCAACGGTGGCTGCCGGCGCCCGCTCCGTGGACGATGTGGCCGTGCTGGTTGCCGAGGTCGAGGCCGCCGGTGGCAGGGCTCTTGCGCTCGAGCTGGACGTCACCGACGGTGACTCCGTGGCGCAGGGCGCGCAGCGCGTGCTCGATGCGGAGGGTCGGATCGACATTCTCGTCAACAACGCTGGCCTCGGAGGCAACCACGACGCGCTTGACGTGACCGAGGCCGATTGGGACGAGATGATGGACGTCAACCTCAAGGGCCTGTTCTTCCTGACCCAGGCCGTGGCTCGATCGATGGTCGAGCGCGGCTACGGACGGATCGTCAGCCTCAGCTCCCAGGCCGGCCTGGTCGGCATCCCGCGCCACGCGATCTACTCCGCAAGCAAGGGCGGCGTCAATCTGCTGACCCGAGTGCTGGCGCTGGAATGGGCGCCGCACGGCGTCACGGTCAACGCCATCGCTCCGACATTCATTCGGACGCCGGGCACAGCGGAACGCCTGGATGACCCTGACTTCGCCGCCGATGTGCTGGCGCGCATCCCGGTCGGTCGCTTTGGCTCGACCGGCGACGTTGCCGCTGCGGTCCTCTACCTGGCGTCGCCGGCCGCAGGACTCGTCACTGGCACCGTGTTGCGCGTGGACGGCGGCTGGACCGCCCAATGAGCCCGCGCTGATGGCCTATTGGGTCAACACGGTGTCGCGCGACCACGTGCTGGTCGGGATGCAGGGTGGCTTCACGCAGGCAAATCACGGGCGACCACACGCGCTGCGCCGATTGAACAAGGGCGACCTCATCGCGTTCTACTCGCCGCGCACGACATACCCCGACGGCGAGCAACTCCAGGCATTCACGGCCATTGCCCGAGTCACGGACGACGAGCCACACCAGGCCGAGATGCGCCCGGACTTCCATCCGTGGCGCCGCCTGGTTGAGCCGATCCCGTCGAGCGAGGTGCCCGTGAAGCCGCTCATCGCGACGCTGACATTCATCCGGGACAAGGGCAGATGGGGCTTCGTCTTCCGTCGGGGCATGTTCGAGATCGAAGAGGACGACTTCGGACGGATCGCCCGCGCGATGCGCGCGGAGCTCTGACGCAGCGAGGCACCTGGACTCGGAGAGGTCGATCAGTCCGGCTGAGTATCATTGCGGGACTTCGGGAGTGAAGATCGGTGCACCGCGAGGATCTGCTCGACGCGATTCTGGACTCTCCGCCGTCTGCTGGCGATCTGCTGTATCTCGGGCGGCGGGGCGAGCAATACCGGTATGCCGCCATTCGCGCTGGCAGCCTCCTGCCGGCAGCACGAATCGATGAGGAGCCCGAAGCCTGGATCTACTACGGCGGGACGTGGCCGGTTGAGGACCGGGCACGCTGTGCGGTCATCCTGGACGACCTGCTCGCCGAGCTCGAGTCGATGACCGGCGGCATCGACCGCTGTCGCTGGCCTCTCGACGAGCCCTGGCCGCACGGCCATTGACCGATGCGCACCCTCATCTCCACCGAAGAGCTGACCTCGTTCCGCCGATGCCGGCGCCAATGGGAGCTCGGATCGCCGTCACGTCAGAACCTCGAGCCGATCGCGGACGGCGGGCTCGATCTGGCCGATGCCATTCGCGAGGCGCTGGCGGTCTACTACTTCCCGGGCATGTGGGACTGGGACCGATCGATGGTCGAGCGACTCTCGCTGGCCGCGCTTCCGCGCTTCCTGCCTGCGGCATCGCCGGAGCTCGACCTCGCCGAGGCGATCCTCGCGCGCTACTTCCGGTGGGCCCCGGCGGTCGACAGGTTCGCGCCGATCCGCGTGACATCGGGCTATGAAGCGCGGGTACCTGATCCACGGACGCCCGGGCAGGGGCTCCTCGATGCGCGAGGCATGCCGGTCGACTGTGCCGGTCGCATCGACCTGCTCGTCACCGATGAGGCGGATCGGTACTGGGCGGTCCATCACCGTATCAGTCGCGGCGCCTGGACCAGCGAGCAGCAGCTCCGCCTCTCGGACGCGGATATCATCGATTCGTGGGGCTGGCAGACCGCCTACCCCGGCCTCACCATTGTCGGAACCATCAGCAACGAGCTGCGGATCGATCTCGCCGATGCGGTACCGATGGCGCCGCCATCCGAGCCGACGACGCATGTGGCACAGAACGTGGCGGGCGGCGGGGGACGGTCATTTCCGCAGCACCAACGAGCCTGGGTCGGGAGCGACCAGTCGGTGGAGGAGGTCCGGGTGGATGCCACCGACGCGTTCCGCCGGACATGGATCGCGCGCAGCCCGCGTGAGTTCGAGCTGGCGGGAACGCGCGTGGGAAGCATCGCGCTCGACATGCTTGGGCCGAACCCGCTCCTGTATCCGACGCCCTCCGCGGACCATTGTCCAACGTGCCCGTTCCAGGATCCGTGCGTCGCGATGAGTCAAGGGCGAGCGGTTGACGAGCTCCTGACCGCCTACCGCCCACGCCAACCGGCCGCCGAAAGCGGCCGTATCGGCGATGCGACCTGGGGTACCGGTCGCGGCGCGGCACCGCCGCGCTGGCGATCTAGACAGACGCCAGACGCGCGAGGACCGGGGCCATGACGGGCAGATGCTGCGGTCGCAGCGCGATGTAGCTGATGCCCCAGCGTTCGCGGCGCGCGAGAAGAGTCTCGATCATCTCCTTCGCATCGCCGGTGAGGTAGTGCGGGCTGCCCGCGACGTCGGCCTCGCTGATGGCGCGGCTGCGCTTCGGCGGCGCCCCACTTCGGGAGTGGAATTCGGGATCGACCTCGAAGAGCGCAATGTTGATCTCGATGTGGGCCCATCGGTCGGCTGCCGCCTCCCGGATCCAGCCGATCTTGCGGTCGACGGCGGCTTCGGTGACGTCGGCTGGATCGGCGCCGCCTGCGGGCAATGAGCGCGGGTCGATGCCCACGATGTCGGCCTCCCGCGCGGCGAAGCGCAGGACGAGCGGGCCGCCGCCACCGACCATGAGTGGTGGATGCGGGCGCTGGACCGACATCGGCAGATCCTGCTGATGGATCGCCGGGTAGGCTTCGTCCGCGGGATGGTCGATCCGTCCCTCGCGCATCGCCTGCTTCAACATGCGCAGCGAGGCCTGCATGCGCCCCACGCGCATTCCCGCAGGGTCGAAGCTCAGCCCGGCCGCCTCGTATTCCGTGCGGTTCCATCCCGCGCCGATTCCGATCTCCAGCCTGCCGCCGGTGATGGCGTCGATGGTCGTCAGCTCCTGGGCGAGCACCGTCGGATGGCGCAGATCATTGTTCAGGACGAACGAGCCGATGCGGATGCTCGTGGCTTCCGCCGCGGCCTGGAGCAGAGGCAGGGTTGCCCATCGGCCCAGGTGATCGGTCCCCAGCAGCACGTCGATCCCGGCCACCTCCGCCTGTCGCGCAAGCTCGACAACGCCGTCGCGCGTGGCGCCACGCGAATCGAGGATCAGCCCGAAGCGAAACGGACGGCGTTCCGGCGGATTCGTCACGTGGCCTGTCGACATCCTTGCGAGGCTACCATCGGCGGGTCGGTCAGATTCCCAAGAAGGCGGCCAACAGCGGTGCCCATGCGGTCCCGGGTCGCATGCGGCCACCACCGGCGTGCAGCATGCCATCGCCGGTGACCCGCCGGACGCGGTGCTGCCGAGTGTCGCGGATCTGCTCCCTGCGCTCGACGAGCTGGACGACTGGATCGCGAGCGGTCAGCGACCCGGGGGCGGAATGAAAAAAGTGGTGGATAAGTGGGTCGACGTCGCACGGTGCCGGGAGCACACTTCGATGTGACATCGCGCGGTCTCCGACCGGTGGCGGTCCGCCGCGCGACCCGAGCAAAGGAGGCGTCCGATGGACAACGACACGATGGAGCGCGCGCTGCGCGACCTGTACGCATCAGGCGATGTGCAGGAGCTGGCGCGTCGGATTCCGGACATGGCGTCGGAAGACATGGTCCAGGAGTGGCCACAGTCTGAGGAGCGCATCCGTGGCCGCGACAACGTGATGGCCGTCAACGAGAACTACCCAGCGGCGACCGGATCAGCGCCGAAGCTCACACTCCGTCGGATCGTGAGGCCGGGCGAGGCCTGGGTGGCCGAGGCGACCATCGATTACGGTGATGGCACGCCCGTTAGCCTCGTTTCGATCCTGGAAACCGGCCCCGACGGCAAAATCGCGCGCCAGACAGACTACTTCGCCAGTCCATTCGAGGCGCCCGAGTGGCGGCGCCAATGGGTTGAGAAGATGGAACCCGTCGCCGCAGACTGAGAGCATCGGCATTATGCACCGCGCTCCGGGCCGGGGCAGTGGCATCTCCGTCCCCGACAAGCTCGAGGGGCTGGCCGTGGCCGTCGATGGTCAAGTCTTCCTCGCGACCGATAACCACGGGGTCGACGAGAACTACGGCGAGACGATCTTCCTCGAGTTGGGCCAGGTCCGGGAGGTGCTCAGCCGATAGGAGATGGCGCGAGGCTGACGTTGAGGCTGATCACCTCGGTGGTCAGCTGCTTGCCCTTCAGCTCGAGGGATCGTCGCTCAAGCTCCGGATCGAGTCCGGCGGCCGAAGCCGCGTCGATCGTCACAAGCACCTCTCCCGCCGCGGCTGCCGACGCCAGGCGGGCCGTGGTGTTAACGGTGTCGCCGAGCGCTGTGAGCTCGGTGTGCGATCCCTCGCCCACGGCACCGACCCAGGCCGGGCCGGTGTGCACGCCGGCGCCGAGGGGCGCCCACGGTCCGTCGGGCTCTCCGTTTCCGGTGGCGCGCAGGAGGGCCAGCGCGGCTTCGACTGCCCTGGCCGCATGCCGTTCTCCGCTGAGGAGCGGAAAGAAGATCGCGACCATCTCGTCACCGACGAACTTGTCGACACTGCCATCGTGCTCAAACACCACCGACGACGCGGTGGAGTAGAAGCGGTCCAGCAGCACGTGGAAGGCTGCGGTGCCCATGCGCTCCGCCAGGGTCGTCGACCCTCGGATGTCGGCGAACAGGAAGCTGCATTCGATCTCCGCCCCGCCGTGGTGATCGGCCATGAACTGGAAGCATGAGTTGCACATCGTGGGGTTCTTGC
>JACDBZ010000027.1 GCA_013694645.1 Chloroflexota bacterium | reverse complement strand
ATGTGTCGGAGCGGGAATTCACGCAGGACGTCGTAGATGGGCAGGACCGTGCCGCCGGGGTAGCCGAAGATGGTGGTCACGCCCTCGCGCACGAGACCCTCGCACACGGCACGCGCGCCAATGCGCGGCGCCACCTGTCGGTCGGAGCCTTGGGCGCTGGTCGGGATCTGGAGTGCGGTCATCGGTGCGGATTCCTCGTCATCAAACAAGAATCCCACCGAGGCTCTTGGCCTGGCGGGATGTGGGGTTGCGCTGTTCGGGTGCCTGTGTGGCTAGCCGGTCGAGCGTCCTCCATCCCGCCATCCAAGAAGGATGACGAGCCGAAGAATGCTGATGAGTACGAGCACGCCGAGCATCCCGGAGTGAACCGGGCGCACGATCGGCTCAGCGGCGTACCTGCCGCGCTCGATGGACATGGGTGGACCCTACCAGTAGTGTCAACCCTAGCGGCGTCGACGACCGTGTCGCGGGACCCGGTGCCACGCTGGTTGGCCCTGTAACCGGCGAGACTCACTCCGTCGGCCGGCCGGCCAAGGTCGTTGGCGTCTCGACCGCCGAACCGCCGTCCGCATCGATTCAGCGGTCGTAAGGCCAACTTGATTGGCACCGGGCAGGGCTGGGTTGGAGGCGCCTCTGCCGCGGGGCAACGCTCCCCACGCTCAAGTCGTTGGCGAGGGCCGCGCCGGGTACCGACGTGTGCTGGCTAACGGTAGTGTCAGTGCCAGTTGACGGACCGATCGAGGAAGAGCCGGGTGGGGAGCCTCAGCCGCGCCCCGACTGCGACAAGGCTTGGGCCAGCCGCGCGCCGGTCGTGACGGCACCTTCGGAGGCCGATGACACGAGGGCGGCGTACTTGGCCATCACGCCACCGACGTGGCGCGTGGCCGCCGGAGTCCACGCGGCCAATCGCCGCGCAACCTCGTCTTCGGGAACATCGAGGTCCAGGCGGCGGGCGTCCACGTCGATAACGATCGAATCTCCCTCCTCCACCACCCCGATCGGTCCGCCGAGCGCCGCCTCCGGCGCCACGTGCCCGATCATCAGGCCGTGGGTACCGCCGCTGAACCGGCCGTCAGTGAGGAGCGCAACCTCGCCACCGAGCCCCTCCCCCACCAGGGCGCCGGTTACGCTCAGCATCTCCTGCATCCCCGGGCCGCCAACCGGTCCCTCGTAGCGAATGACGACCACGTCTCCGGGGCCGATGCGCTGCGCGCGCACGGCGTCGTAGCAGGCCGCCTCGGAGTCGAAGACGCGCGCCGGCCCGCGGAATGAGCGCATCTCGTGGCCGGCGAGCTTGATGACACAGCCATCGGGCGCCAGCGAGCCGCGCAGGATGGCGAGCCCGCCGGTCGGTTTGAGCGGGTGCTCGATCGCGACGACCACCTCCTGTCCCGGTGTCTCGACGGCCGCATCCGCGACCTCGGCCAGCGTGCGCCCGTCGACGTTCCGGGTCGAGCCGTCCACGCGGCCTCCGCGGATGAGCTCGCGCGCCACCAGCCCGATCCCGCCCGCCTCGTGGATGTCGAGGGCGGTGTATCGGCCGCCCGGCATCATGTTGGCCACGATCGGGGTCCGCTCCGCGATGCGGTCGAAGTCGTCCAGCTCGAGCGGGATCCCCAGCTCGTGGGCGATGGCCAGCAGGTGCAGTACCCCGTTGGTGCTCCCGCCAGTGGCGGCAACGGAGGCGATGGCGTTATCGACGGCTGCGCGAGTCATGATCTGCGACGGCCGGGTCCCGCTATTCACAAGCTCCATGACCAGTTCGCCCGCGCGCCGCGCCGCCTCCTCCTTGCCCGGGTCCGTGGCCGGGATGCCGTTCAGCCCGCCCGGTGAGATGCCCAGGAACTCCAGCGCGGTGCTCATCGTGTTGGCCGTGAACTGACCACCACATGCTCCCGGACCCGGGCATGCCAGGTCCTCGATCTCGCGAAGCTCGTCGAGCGAGATCTTTCCGGCTCGATAGGCGCCGATCGCCTCGAACACGGTCACCACCGTCGCATTGCGCTTCCCGCGAATGGTGCCGGGGTTGATGGTGCCGTTGTAGAGGACGAGCCCTGGCAGATCGACGCGGGCAAGCGCCATGGCCGCCGCCGGGATCGTCTTGTCGCAACCGACCAGGCAGACCAGGCCGTCGAACAGGTGTCCCCTCGCAACCAGCTCAATGGAATCGGCGATCACCTCGCGGCTGACCAACGAGGCCTTCATCCCCTCCGTCCCCATGCTGACGCCGTCGCTGACGGCGATGGTGTTGAACTCCATCGGCGTGCCGCCGGCGGCTCGAATGCCCTCCTTGACGCGCACCGCGAGGTCGCGCTGGTTGTAGTTGCACGGCATCGTCTCGATCCAGGTCGTCGCGACGCCGACGATCGGCTTGGACAGGTCGTCATCGGTGAAGCCGATGGCCTTGAGCATGGAGCGGGCGGCGGCGCGATCAGGGCCGTCGAGCAGCACGCGGCTGTGCTCACGGGGGTCGTACGGAGGGGCGACCTTGGTCATGCGCCCTGAGTGTAGGTGTTCGGATGAGGGACACTCACCACGTCGAGGCCATCGATGCCGATGAAGTCGTCGGGATTGCACGTGTACAGCGGCAACTCCCTTGCCACGGCGACGGCCGCGATCATGGCGTCGTATGCGCGCGCAGAGGCCTTTCTGCCGGAACGGCGCAGGGAGGCCGCGACCTGGCCGAACGATCGCGCGGCATCTGCATCGAATGGGATCGGCTCGAAGTCGGCCTCGGCCTGTTGGAGGTGCGCGAGGCGCGCGGCTCGCTCGGTCTCGTCGGTGGCCACGAGGGGACCAACGGAGAGCTCGGCCAACGTGATGGCCGAGATCAGTGGATGCTCGGGAAGGACCGATGCGTCCTGGAACCGGGGCAGGAGAATCAGCGTGTTCGTATCCAGCAGGCCGATGTCGTGCCGACTCACAGCCCGGGCTCGATGACGGAGTCCAGATCGTGTCGCAGCTTGCGGTCATCCAACCTTGGCAGACGCCGCCAGCGCACGAGCAGCGTGGACGCGCTGACGGCAGGAGCGCGTATGGGTCGAAGCTCGGCGACGGGCGTGCCGCTGCGGGTCACAATGATCCGTTCCCCGGCAGCTGCCCGGTTCACCACCGCGCCACCCTGGTTGCGCAACTCACGGATGGTCACTCTGTTCATAGCGTCAGTGTATCACGCGTGATACATAGCTCCATGGCCGACGGAGAGCGGCCCCATGCGGCGGCGACTTGACGGATCGGCTAGGGTCGAACCACCGATGAATGACATGACCCTCGACTCCGCACGCCCGCGCACGACCGTCGACAAGATCTGGGACGAGCATCTCGTGGCGCCCGGGAGCGATGGAGCGCCGGACATCCTCGGCGTGGATCTTCACCTCGTGCACGAGGTGACCAGCCCGCAGGCCTTCGACGGCCTCCGGGACCGCGGACTCGGCGTGCGGCGGCCGGGGCAGACCCTGGCGACCGTCGACCACTCGATCCCGACGACCGACCGCAGCCTGCCGATCGCCGATGAGATCGCTGCCACCCAGGTGAGCCGCCTCGAGCACAACTGCGAGGAGTTCGGCATCCCGCTGCACGGCATCGGCTCACCGCACCAGGGGATCGTGCACGTCATCGGTCCCGAGCTCGGCCTGACCCAGCCGGGCATGACCATCGTGTGCGGCGACTCGCACACCGCGACCCACGGCGCGTTCGGCGCGCTGGCATTCGGGATCGGGACAACGGAGGTGGAGCACGTCCTCGCCACCCAGACGCTCCTTCAGCGCCGCCCGAAGACGTTCGAGGTGCGCGTGGGTGGTGCGCTCCATCCGGGTGTGACCGCGAAGGACATCATTCTCAGCCTTCTCAGCCGAATCGGTGTTAGCGGTGGCACGGGCCACGTCTTCGAATTTGGCGGCTCGGCCATACGTGCGCTCGGCATGGAGGGCCGCATGACCGTCTGTAACATGAGTATCGAGGGTGGTGCGCGCGCCGGCCTGGTCGCCCCCGATGACACCACCTTCGAATACGTGCACGGCCGACCACATGCGCCTGCCGGACCCGATTGGGACGCCGCGCTGGACCGATGGCGCCGCCTGCCCTCCGACCCGGACGCCCAGCACGACCGCAGCATCAGCTTCGACGCGGCCGACCTGGTGCCGATGGTGACTTACGGGACCAACCCCGGCATGGGGTTCCCGATCACCGATCGCATCCCCGACCCCGATGCCCTGGTCGATGCGACCCAGCGCGACTCTCTGCGCGCCGCCCTGGCCTACATGGCTCTGAAACCCGGCGAGCCGATCCTGGGGAAGCCGATCGACGTCGTGTTCATCGGCTCCTGCACGAACTCGCGGATCAGCGACCTGCGCGAGGCTGCCCGCATGCTGCGCGGCCGCCACGTCGCCGACGGCGTGCGCGTGCTGGTCGTGCCGGGCTCGACCGAGGTGAAGCGCCAGGCAGAGGAGGAGGGGCTGTCATCGGTCTTCCGCGATGCCGGCGCCGAGTGGCGGGAGGCGGGGTGCAGCATGTGCATCGCGATGAACGGCGACCAGCTCACGCCCGGCCAGTACAGCGTCAGCACGTCGAACCGCAACTTCGAGGGGCGGCAGGGCAAGGGCGGCCGCACATTCCTGGCCTCGCCGCTGAC
>JACDBZ010000024.1 GCA_013694645.1 Chloroflexota bacterium | reverse complement strand
TGCGTCTGCTGCTCGTCGAAGACCATGTCGAGCGTGACGACGCCCGGCAGGTTTCCCTCGCCGGCACACAGCGCGCACGGACACGCGCGACGCAGCGCAAGCCACGACCATTCACCGAGATGACCGTCGTCCCAGCGAATCCGCATGCGTCGCGCGGTCTCGTCGAGCTCCACGCCGATGGGATTCACGATGTCTGCGGCCATCAGTCTTTCCAGAGCGCCGGGGCGCCGAGCCATTCGGCGCCGAACGCAGCGCCCGTGGCGGTCAATTGCATTGGATCCTCCTCGTTGAGATCCCACAGGAACAGGTCCTGCAGCACCCCGCCTCCCGCGTTCGAGCGGCCGGCCGTGAACGCGATGCGCTCGCCATCCGGGGCCCACCGAACGTGGCTCACGCGACCCTCGATCGTGACGGCGAGAAGCTCCTCGTCCGCTGCGTCGAGGAGCGAGAGAGTGCTCGACCCGTCCTCGAAGCTGGTCCTGATGCGCCGCTCTGCGTCGGGTGCCCAGAGTGTCGGACGGTCGTCCTCCTCGAGCTCGGTCAACGAACCGTCTCCGGGATTGATCTCCCACGTCCCGGCACCGAGCGCCCAGAATCGAAGCATGCCCCCATCAATCCAGTACAGGCGCACGGGGCCACCCTCGTCGGTGAACTGCGCCTCCGACAGGGCGTCCTCCTCACCGATGGCAGGACGTTCGTAGGTCGGGGCAGCGAGCTCGGCCTCGGCACCGCTCGCGAAGTCGACCTCCAGGATCATTGCCACGTCGTTCGCGCCGTCCTGCGTCACACGCACTGCGTAGAGGGTCGAGGCATCGGCACCGAAGGTGACCGTGCTGATGCCATCCGCCAGCCGGCGCTTCTCCTCGCCCGGCTCGATCGAGACGAGAACGTCGGCGAGCAGTCCTGCTCCAACGGTCCCGTCGGGCGACCATGCGTATCGGCGCACGTCGAGGCTCGGGTCCTGAGCCAGCACCTGCTGCGTGTCCTCGTCCTTGGTGAAGTCACGGCGCAGGAGATAGATGGGCGCCAGCGCGGCGCTCCGACCCTGGTAGACCATCTCGAGAGCTCCGTACTCTGCCGGAGGAACCGCCGTCGGAGTGGGCTGAGGACTCGCAGTCGTACTCGGACTGGGGGCATCGGTCGGCGTCGGCGACAGGCTTGGCCTCGACGGGATGCTCGCTATCGCGTCAGCACTCGCAAGCCCTGTGAGAGCGCTGCCGGATGGTACGGCGCCGCTGGTGCCCAGCGATGCGTCTCCGGCGAAGATGAGCGCCAGGAGCACGATGACCATTCCGGCGAGCAGCAGGATGACGCCGATCAGCCAGGGGACCGCCTGTTCCGCCGTCGACGCCGGTTCGTCTGCTTCGGTCTCGGCCTCCTCCTCGTGCGCCAACGACACCGTGACCCGTCCGACGGCGGGATCGAGCTCCGCGGCCCGGTCGGAAGCCGCGGGCTCAGGCGGCGCCCAGGAGGTCGGCAGTACCTGGGTGGAATCGCCGCGAACCTGCGTCGATTCGCCGCGATCGGGCCAGGTCGGCTCCGACCGCCGCACCGGATGCGGCTCCGGCTCCGGTTCCGGCTCCGGCTCCGGCCGCCGTTCGGCCTCCGGCCGCCGTTCGGCCTCCGGCTGCGGTAGCGATTGTTCGGGCGCGACGTCCGTTGGAGCACCAGCCGGAGGCCCGTCGTCCAGCGCGGCAGGGGTCTCTTCTGGCGCCGACCACGGAACAGCCGCTGGCATCCAGGGCCGGTCGGGTTGCGGCTCGCGGTGCGGCCAGGATCCCCGACTGGCGGCTACGGGTGCTGCTGGCGGCGCTTCTGCGGCAGGGGCGTCAGGCGACTCGTCGGTCCACGACTCAGCCCACGGGTCGCTGACCGGCAGCTCGGCATCGTCGGGAAGGTCGTCCTCGGGTGGGGCCGCGGATGTCGGCCAAGCCGCCCACCCGGACGCTTCCGAAGCCGGGTCGGGCCACGGATCGTCAGCGGACCATCGCTCCGCCTCCTGGCGTTCGCTGCCCAGACCAGGACGGTCATCACTCGGCCCGCTGGCGTCCGGATCACGGGGCGGCGGCCGATCCCACGGTCCGCTCACTCGCGAGCTCCGCTCGGTATACGGCTCACGACGGCATCATAGCGAAGGGCCACGACGATGATTCCCGTCAGCACCAGAACAGTCCCGACGAGCAGGCGCACGTCCATCCGCTCCCGGAGGAGCATGACGCCGAGCGCCACGCCGACCACGGGGAAGATGTAGGTGACCATCGAGGCGATGGTCGCCCCGAGATGCTCGATGAGGAAGAAGAAGCAGACGTACGCCACGAAAGAACCAAGTACGCCAAGCCACGCGACGGCCAGGATCGTGTCGGGCTGGGTCGGAAGGATCACGCCGCCGTCGATGTTGAGCGCCAGCACCGCCGTGTCGAGAGCCGCAAACAGAAGCGTCCCGGCGGCGACGACATACCGGTGCGTCGAGCGGATCCGATGCCTGGCGTACGAAGCCCCCACGGCATAGCTGAAGGCGGCCAGGACGACGGCTCCTGCGCCGATGAGGCCGGATGCATCGGCGCGCAGGTCGAGCTCCCGGCTGCCGAGCAGCGCTGCACCGAGAAAGCCGAGGATGAGACCTCCGACACGCAGTGCGGTGACCGGCTCGACCCGGAGCGCAATCCCGGCGATGAGAAGGCTGAAGATGGGCGTCAGGGAGTTGAGGACCGCCGCCGTGCCGGAGTCAATGAATTGCTCGCCCCAGCTGATCAGAAAGATCGGGATGGCGGCGTTGATCGCACCGAGCACGACGAGCGGGAGCCACTCGCGAGGTCCGCGAGGGATCGGCACCCGAATGAAGGCCAGCAGGGCGAGCATGCAGACGGCGCCGAGCCCCATGCGCAGTGCCACGAGGCTGGCAGGTGGGATCTCGGCGACCGCGATCTTGATCCAGGCGAAGGATGAGCCCCATATCAATCCGAGCAGCACGAATGCAGCCGGCAGCAGCCAGCGGGGACGAACGGACATCGCCGCAAAGGGTAGCCGATCAGTCGGAAGCGGCCCACATGACGAGCCCGACCGTGAGGACGCCGAAGACCAGGCCGACGAACGCGGCGGTACCCTCGGGTCCCTCGCCGCCGATGGTGGGGGCGAGCGTGTCGATGACAGCGAGGCCAACGGCCATGTAGCCCAACCAGAGGATGGTGGCGACGGCCGCAATGATTCCGCGTTTGCTGCGATCTCGAACCATGCTGCGCCGAATCCTAGCAGACCGATTCAGCCGCTCGTGGCCAGCCGGGCCCGCTCGGGCACGCGATGGAAGAGCGCCTGATCGGCGCGTCCGGAGAGCATCCGAAGCTTTGCCGCCGCCACGAGGCCGATCGTGACCTCGTGGCCGTCCTGCGCACCTCCCGCAACACGGCGAAGGGTCATGGTTCCGATGTGCGTCGCCACGTCCACGACCTCGAAGACGTGCCCGGGTCGCACGCCATTCTCCTGGAGGAAGGAGAGGAGCCGCGCGTCCTCTTCAGCCTCCTCTGTGACGCGCAGGATGGTCACGTCGGAGCCGGCAGCGGCTTCCGACAGGGCGAGGCCCGCGGGTCGCTCTGGCGTACGCCCATCACGCGGGATCGGGTTTCCGTGCGGGCAGGTCGGGGGTCGGCCCAGGAGCTCATCGATTCGATCGGTCACGCGATCGCTGAAGGCGTGCTGAAGGTGATGAGCCTCCTCGTCCGCCTCCGCCCAGCCGAGGCCGATCACCTCGGTCAGCAGCCACTCCGACAGCGCATGCCGCCGAAAGGTGCGTTCCGCAGCCTCGCGACCGCGATCGGTCAGGTTCAGCTGGCGGGTCTCGCCATCAACTCCCAGCAGTCCCTCGCGAACGAGACGGGTGACCATCTCGCTGACCGTCGCGGCACTGACGCCCAGCCGCTCGGACAGACGCGCGGCGATCACCGGCTGTCCCTCGCCGTGCATGTAGCGGATTGTCATGAGGTACTCGGCGGCGGCCTCGGTTGGCTCCATTCCCGCACTGCCCTGCTGCGCCATCCGCCGATTCTAGCGGCCGAGCCTGCTACGGACGCGCCACCGCGATGGTCGTCAGGCTCGGCTCATACGTCAGCACAGCATGGGTCACGCCCGCCACGGTGAGCGTGACGCTGGAAACTTTCTTCTTGTTGAACCCATCGCTGGTGACGGAGCACCGACCATCGGTTGCCGTGGTGCACGTGTCCGACGCGCCGACGGTCCACGTCGTGCTCACCCCTGCACCGCTCACCGGAGATCCCCCTTCATTGACGACGAGGACCGTGACCGTGGCGCTCCAGCTGTTGCGCGCAACACTGGTGGATGAGGTCAGCTGACCCACCGTCATCGTCGCGTCCCAGGCGTACCCCGCCGCCCAGCTGACCGACGCCAGCTTCGCCTGACCCTGTACCGAGGGATGGAAATAGTCGCCCGAGACATCGCCAGTGGTGAGCGGCGTGTTGAAGGCCGCATTGCCGTCAAACCGGCAGCGCGCATGCTCGGCACACTCCTGCTGAAGCTGCACGTTGTAGTCGATGTTTCGCTGTCGGAACGCCGCGCGTCGGTCGACATCGACCTGCTGCGTCGAGCCGGGGTTCGCGAGCAGCGACTGGCAGATATCGGCGCTCGACCAGATGAAGCGCGCCCAGAAGTTGTTCTTGAACAGGCTCCACAGCTGGTAGGCGTCCGGGATGCTGACCACGTACACGTTCGTGGACGGGGATGCCGTGTCCAGCGCGGCCATGGCGGCGTCGAACTGTGCTCGGAAGTCGGTCACCGAGGTCATCTCGGCGACCGTGTCGGCGCACAGGTCGTTCCCGCCGATGAGCACGGTCAGGTAGTCAGGCTGGAACGTCGCCGCATCCTGCATCTGGGCGGCAAGTCCGCCGACCTTCGCCCCGCTGACCGAGCGATTGTGGTTCTGACCACTGATCGGCGCGCCGAGCGCGAGCAGTCGCAGGTAATGGCTATTGACGGTCGTGCTCGTCCCGGTCGCCCACGAGTTCTGCGGCGCGTCGGATCCGAGGCTGCCGGCCGAGCTCGCCGCCTGGGTGATCGAATCACCGACCGCGGCCATGGTGTCGGGCAATGGCAGTCGCGTCTCGGCGCCGACTGTCGCCGGCACCAGGCCCGTCAGCAGCAACGCCACGAACAACGCAAGGACAATCGGGCGCCGGGTCACTGGATCCCCTCCGCTGCGGACTCGCCGGGCTGGCTCCCTGACTCTACGCCCCGGAAGGAAGCCGGGACGGGAATCAGCGTGGATTCAGTCCTCGCCTTTGCCCGACTGCTCCCGGATCGCGTTGACCACGTTCGAGTCGGCAAGGGTGGTGACGTCGCCGAGGTTGCGCTGCTCGGCGATGTCACGCAGCAGCCGGCGCATGATCTTCCCGGATCGCGTCTTGGGCAGGTCAGGCGTGAACAGGATCTGCTTGGGCTTTGCGAACTTGCCGATCATCGCGGCCACGTGCTCGCGGAGCTCGACGCCGAGGCCGTCCGAGGGATCGAAGCCCGAGCGAAGGATGACGTAGCTGAAGATCGCCTGGCCGGTGACGGGGTCGGAGCGACCCACCACCGCCGCCTCCGCCACGGAGGGATGCGAGACGAGGGCCGACTCGATCTCGGTGGTCGAGATCCGATGGCCGGACACGTTCATGACGTCATCCACGCGGCCGAGCAGCCAGAAGTAGCCCTCGTCATCGCGTTTGCAGCCATCTCCGGGGAAATATCGGCCGGGGTAGCGCGACCAGTAGGTCTGCTCATAGCGCTCGGGGTCGCCGTAGATGCCGCGCAGCATGGCCGGCCACGGGCGCTCGAGGACGAGGTAGCCGCCGCCGCCCAGCGGCACCGAGCTGCCCGCCTCGTCGACCACATCGGCCACGACGCCGGGAAACGGGAAGGTGGCACTGCCGGGCTTGAGGGTCGTGATGCCCGGCAGCGGCGTGATCATGATCATGCCGGTCTCCGTCTGCCACCAGGTGTCGACCACCGGGCATCGGCCGCCGCCGATCTCCTTCCAGTACCAGGCCCAGGCCTCCGGGTTGATCGGCTCGCCAACACTGCCCAGCAGGCGCAGCGAGGACAGGTCGTCATCGGCAAAGGCATCGGCGCCGTACTTCATGAGCGCGCGGATGGCGGTCGGCGCGGTGTACAGGATGCTGGCGCGATACTTCGCCGCGACCTGCGCCCATCGGTCCTTCTTTGGGAAGTCGATCGCGCCTTCGTAGATGACCCCGGTCGTCGCGTTCGCGAGGGGCCCGTAGACGATGTACGAATGACCGGTCACCCAGCCGATGTCGGCCATGCACCAGTAGACGTCCGTCTCGGGTCTCAGGTCGAAGATGTAGCGGTGGGTGGTCGAAACCCCGGCCAGGTAACCGCC
>JACDBZ010000009.1 GCA_013694645.1 Chloroflexota bacterium | reverse complement strand
TTGTGGAGGCGACGACGGGAATCGAACCCGTGTACGCGGTTTTGCAGACCGCTCCCTAAACCACTCGGGCACGTCGCCACGCATTTTCGGCTGGCTGCCCCGCGAGGATTCGAACCTCGGTTCACGGATCCAAAGTCCGCTGTCCTACCACTAGACGACGGGGCAACGCCTCGTCACGCTAGCAGGTCAGCCGCGACCGCACCCAGCCGGACGTGAAAATGGAGCGGAAGACGGGATTCGAACCCGCGACCCTCACCTTGGCAAGGTGATGCTCTACCACTGAGCCACTTCCGCCCGCTTGTCCGCCCGATGATAGCGCGTTGCTGGTGCCGAGGGTCAGAATCGAACTGACGACACCCGCCTCTTCAGGGCGGTGCTCTACCGACTGAGCTACCTCGGCGCCGATCGTGCCACCGCATCAGGCGGTCGCAAGGATACCGATGCCGCCCGGCACCCGCAACCATGCCGGAATCGTGCCAAACGCTCCTCCTGTTCACAGTTGTCGATGTCGCGGCCTGGAGCCCGTCAAACGCTTTGGTCACTCGCATTAGCGGTCCGCGGCGGCGCGTGGCTGGGCAATCCGTGCTCAGATCGGTGCCGCGAGTCTCGGATTCCGACCCTGCACCGGCTAATGCGAACCACGCGAGCGTTTGGCGAGGCGCAGAACGACCACCGGCTCGAGGCCGACCTCGCCCACGATGGGCTCAGCCAACCGTCGGGGCGAGGCCCATCCGTCCGGCGATGCTTTCGAGGGCTCGGATGCGCTCGCCGATGGGCGGGTGCGTGTCGAAGAGCGACTTGGAGCGCTCCTCGAACGACTTGATCGGATTCACGATGTAGAGGTGCTGCGTGGCCCGGTTGGCGACCTCGAGAACCTCGGGATCGTCGCTGATGGTGCGCAGGGCCCGGGCCAGGCCGACCGGGTTGCGGGTCAGCTCGACGGCGGTCGCATCAGCGAGGCTTTCACGGGTGCGGCTGACCGATGCCTGGACGAGACGGCCGATGAGCGGCGCCACCACGGCCAGCACGAGCGCAAGGATGAACAACAACGCCATCGCTCCCCCGCCCCCGCCACCGCGGTCGGAGTCGTTGCTGCTTCGCCGTCCGCCGCCCCAGAACGTGAAGCGCAGAAACCAATCGGCCAGCAGGGCAATGCTGCCGACGAGAACGCCCACCAACAGCGTGAAGCGAATATCGAGGTTGCCGATGTGGCTCATCTCATGGCCGATGACGCCCTGGAGCTGCTCGCGGTCCAGCTTGTCGAGGAGGCCCGTCGTGACCGCCACGCTGGCGTGCTCCGGATCGCGGCCGGTCGCGAACGCATTCGGTGCCGAGTCGTCGATCACCCACAGGCGCGGCGGCGGCAGTCCGCCGGCAAGACGCATCTCCTCCGCCACGTTCACGAACTGCTGGTAGCGGTCGGCCGGCTTGGCCCGATCGACCTCGCGCGCGCCGCTGGTGGCCATGACGAGCGCGTCGCCGGCGAAATAGGTGCCGACGCTCATCACGGTCGCCACCCCGAGCGCGATGACCACCCCGCCCCAGCCGAAGCCGGTCGCGTAGCCGATGGCGGCGCCCAGCAGCCCGAGCACGATGACGACGATCGCGACCAGGAGCCAGCTGCGACGCCGGTTGCGCTCGATCTCGCGGTAGAAGGTGGTCGGCGTCAGGCGCGCCTCGGCCGTCATCGGCCTATGCCGAACGCAGGTTGACCTCCGGAACCGCGGCATCCGATTCGGCGATCTGGAAGTAATCGCGCTCGCGGAAGCCGAACATCCCGGCAATGATCACGGTCGGGAAGGTCTGGACTGCCGTGTTGAACTCCCGGACGGTGCTGTTGTAGTGCTGGCGGCTGAACCCGATCTGGTTCTCCGTCGTCGTCAGCTCCTCCTGGAGCTGCATGACGTTCTCGTTCGCCTTGAGGTCGGGGTAGTTCTCAACCAGCGCGAAGAGCTGACGCAGGGCTCCGGTCAGAAAGTTCTCGGCCTGCGCGGCCTGACCGGCGTTGGCCGGGCCGCCGGCCTGAGCGCTGACGGCGGCGGATCGGGCCTCGATGACCTTCGTCAGCGTCTCCTGCTCGAAGTCCATGTAGCCCTTCACCGCGTTGACGAGGTTCGGGATCAGGTCATGGCGGCGCTTCAGCTGGACGCTGATCTGATTCCACGCCTCGTCGACCATGTTCCGCAGCCGGACCAGGCCGTTGTACGTGAAGATCAGGAAGAGGACGATGATCGCGATCGCGATCAGCAGAATGATGACCCACAGTGGCATTGGGATTGCTCCTGGCGCTCGGGCGTTGACGCTGGCATCGTAGCAGCCGACGTGATTTCAATGGGTGGCTTGCACCGTGACCGATGACGAAGATACCTATTCCGATGATCCGTCGACGGACGACGTCCTCATGTATGCGCCCGATACCTGGACCTGCGGCCGCTGCGGCGGCGACGCACTGGATGACGGCTCAGGCCCACGCCATGTCGAGGCATGGATCACGGACCACATGCCCACGCCACTCCAAGGATGAGTCGGTTGGCGTCACCGGGACCTCCCCATCACATCTTGCGTGGCTGGCTCCTCAATAACGCACGAAGTCGGGGCGTCTCGTTGTGGGCGATGGCGGTGATCAGGACACCGTCACCGAAGTCGGCGAGGGTATACGCGGCCTCAAAGTCGTAAAGGGCGCCTCCGTCTTCCCCGACGAGGCGCCAACGGACGTCGGCCTGGGCAAGCAGCGGCGTGAGTTCGGTCGTTCGAAGCTCGAGGACTTCCGCCGATCGAACGCCGATCGACCGGTACGCACCCATGAGCCGCTCAATCTGCGGAAGCCACACGTCACGCGTGGGGACAGAGATCACCGAGATCCGGCCGCCATCGCTGGTGATCTGGCACGGGTAGGAGAAGAGCTCCAGGATCGCCCGCACATCGAACGCCTCGAATGCGATGCGGTA
>JACDBZ010000007.1 GCA_013694645.1 Chloroflexota bacterium | reverse complement strand
CGCGTGCGCTCCACGTGGCGCAGGAAATGATGCCCCAATCCCCGCCCCTCGTTGGCACCCTCGATCAGGCCCGGGACGTCGGCGATGACCGTGGTGTGATCCTCGTCGAGCGCCATGACACCCAGGTTCGGCGTGAGGGTGGTGAACGGGTAGGCGCCGACCTCGGGGTGAGCCGCGGTCAGAGCAGCCAGCAACGTCGACTTGCCGGCATTCGGCGCGCCGACAAGGCCGATATCCGCGATCAGCTTCAGCTCGAGCTCGATGCGCAGCTCCTCGCCCGGCGTCCCCTTCTCCGCGTGCTTCGGCGCGCGGTGGGTGGCGCTGGCGAAATGCACGTTACCTCGTCCTCCGCGGCCTCCGTGGGCGACAATCAGGCGCGCATCTGCCTCCATCAGCTCGCCGATGAACTCGCCGTCCGGATGGGTGCGGACGACGGTGCCCGGCGGGACACGGATGGTCACGTCGGGGGCGTTCTTTCCATGCGCGCGGCGCCCCATTCCGCGGCCTCCCTCGGCAGCGCGAACGTGACGCTTGCGCTGGAAGTCGCCGAGCGTCGTCATGCCGGCCTCGACAACGAGGATGACACTCCCGCCACGTCCGCCGTCCCCGCCGTCGGGCCCACCGCGTGGGACGTGTGCCTCACGGCGGAATGACGAGGCACCATCACCGCCGGCACCACCGGAAACCAGGATGCGAGCACGGTCAGCGAACACGGAAACTCACGCTCGTGACCGCAGAATGTATACGTATCTACGTGCAGGGCGGCTCAGCGCAAGGCAACCGGCAACTAGAAGTATCGCTGGGGGTTGTCGATGATGCCGTTCACGATCACCTCGAAGTGAACGTGTGGTCCGGTGCACATGCCGGTGCAGCCGACACCGCCGATAGCCTGGCCCGCAGCGACGTACTGGCCCGTGCCGACCCAGATCGAGCCGAGATGGTTGTAGATGGTCACCAACCCGTTGCCATGATCGATGCTGATCACGTAGCCCCCCCCGTTGTTCCGCCAGCCGGCAGAGCTCACGACGCCGGCCTGGGCGGCCACGATCTGCGAGCCATACGGCGCTGCGATGTCGACGGCGAGGTGGCCGGCGTGGAAGAACTGGCTGTACGAGCCGCCCGGCACCGGAAAGATGAGCCGGCCCGCGGTCGGGGCCGATACGGCACCTCCGCGCGAGGACGGACCGCTGCTGGCGACGCCCCCAACGGCGCTCGGGGCGGCGAGCGGGGTGGCATCAGGATCGATGGCGACCGGGGTCGGCAGCGGCTCCGATGGCGGCGGCTGGGCAGGTGCGCCCCGGTCGACCGCCGGAAGATCTGCATCGGCGGAGAGCGCCGTCAGGTTGTAGACCGATGGTGGCGAGAGCGTGGAATCAGTGGCAGCACCGCGCACAGTAGAGACGATCGACGGGAAGCCGGTCTCGACGCGATCGCGGTTGATGTTCGTTCCGCTGCCCTGCGCCTGGGCGATGCCGGCAGCAGAGGCGACGATGACGAGGCTGACCACGGAGAGGTGGGCGATGACCCGGGTCGGCAGATGGCTTTCGGTGAGGCGGCGCTGACGCCGTCGCAGATAAGGCAATAGAAATCCAACTCCGACTATTGATGGTCGAGTCGACGCGTCTCGCACGAACCGCCACGTCGGAACAGTCCGAAGGTCACATCCCCCGCGCGGACGGGCCGGTTGCGTGCCGCGCCATGGTAGCAGCGGTCACCAAAGCGGGTCAAACGGAAAATTCCAGGGCGTCGTCCGTCAGGGGACCTTGCTCGCGAGCTGGAGGGCCGGGGAGCCGTGATCCGCGATGGTCGAGTCGTCGGTCATCAGCGAAATCCATGCCAGGGAGCGGCCGGACGGAGCCGGCGGCAGCTCCACGGAGACCACCGCCGATTCGCCGGGACCCAGGGACGGTACCTCGGCGGGCAGCGCCACCAGCCGAGTCGGCGCGACCGCGAGATATGGCTGATCCGATACGGTCCAGCCCGCAACGAGCTCGGTGTCGGATGGCCACGCGGCGGCTCCGGTATTCGTCAGGCGCAACGAGACGCGACCCGCCGGTGCGTCCTGGGCCCGGAAGAGCGGGCCCTCGCCACCTACCGCACGCGGCGCTTCCCCGCCGGTCGTGCCGGCGAGACTGATCCGCGCCGCGAGTGTCCGCTCACTGAAATAGTCGGTGAGACCGTCGAGCAGGCCGTCGGCGACTGCCTGCTGGCCCTCGATGGACGCCAGGAGATCATGCTCACTGCGCAGGGTGATCGAGCCCACCTCGGCCAGCACCACCGGCATCAGCCCTCCGCGGGTTGGCTGCTTGAGGGGGTCTTCACGCTCCGGTGTCAGCTCCAGCAGCGGCGGGGCGACCAGGTAGAAGTTGTGCGCGGTGATCCCCCGATCGCCGCGCTCGTAGTCGGCCAGCGGGCCGAGATGCTCGACGACGCCGGCCTGCACGGCCTCCGCCAGCCGGGCGGTGGCCGCCTCGCCCCACGGCGTCTCATCGGTATAGAACGTCTCGCTGAAGGCGATCTCGATGCGCTGCCCGCCCTCGCTCGGCGCGTTGATGTGGATGCTGACCAGTGCATCAGCCTGCGCGACATTCGCAAGGTCGAGGCGCGCCTGGAGCTCGTCAC